>NZ_CDXDOR010000001.1:0-16833 GCF_978021225.1 Frankia sp. CeTa3Moorea
GGTGGGGATGGGTGAGGGAGACCCGGCCAGGGTGCCGCGGGTGCTGGTTGTCGACGACGAGCCGAACATCGTGGACATGTTGGCAATGGCGCTGCGGTTTCACGGGTTCGAGGTCACCACGGCGAGTAACGCGCGCGAAGCGGTGACCACGGTGGATGCGGATCGTCCGGATCTTCTGGTGCTGGACGTGATGTTGCCGGACGGGGATGGCTTTGAGCTGTGCCGGCGGTGGCGGGAGTGCGGCATGGAGGTGCCGGTGGTGTTCCTGACCGCGCGGGATCATCGTGCGGACAAAGTCGCGGGGCTGACCTATGGCGGTGATGACTACATCACGAAGCCGTTCGCGATCGACGAGCTGGTCGCCCGGGCCCGCGCGGTGCTGCGCCGGACCCGGCGGGAGCCGGCATCCACGCCGGTGCCGCCGGCGCCGGTGCTCGTGTTCGCCGATGTAACCCTGAACGAGGACACCTGCCTGGTGACCAGGGCCGGTTGCCCGCTCGAGCTGTCACCGACCGAGTTCAAGCTGCTGCGGTATCTGCTGGCTAACCCGAACCGGGTGCTGTCCCGGGAGCAGATCCTGGCCGCGGTGTGGGGGCCGGATTTTGTCGGCGGCGCCACAGTGGTCGACCAGTACGTCAGCTACCTGCGGCGCAAATTGGCTCCGCACGGCCCGCCGCTGATCCACACGCGCCGCGGGTTCGGCTACCTGGTGCGCGAATCCACCCCGGTCTGAGGTCACGGTGACGGGAGGAGCGTCGTGATGTTGCGGACCCGGCTGATGCTTGGCCTGCTCGGGCTGATGACGGTAGCGCTGTCTGTCGCCGGAGCGGCGAGCGCGTTCGCGTTGCGGTCCTATCTCGTCGATCAGACCGACAGCCAGTTGCGCGGGGCACAGACGTTGCTCGGCACTCGCGGACTCGCCTTGATCGCCTCGGCGTCGCCGCTGCTCGGCGGGACTGAGTTGCAACGGACGGTGGCTCCGACCGCGTTCGTGGTGGAGTTGCGGCGGCCGAACGGGGCAGTACTGGCCGTCGCCGGTGACGCCGACATCCCGGTACCCAGCGGCGAGCTGCTCGCTCACGTCGACCATCTCGACAGCCGGATCCAGGCGGGCGCGCCGTTTCCGCTGAAGGTAGGAGGTGTCTCCTACCGGGCGGTGGTCGGAACGCTGCCCAGCGGCGTCACCGACCTGATCGCGCTGCCGATGCGACCGGTGGCAAATACCACGACCCGGCTCGTCCTGGTCGAGGCCGCCGCTGGTGCAGCCGTACTCACGTTGACCGGTACGGCGGCTTGGCTGTTGCTCGGCCGGGGGCTACGCCCGCTGCGGGACATCACCCGTACGGCGGCCGCCATCGCCGGCGGCGACCTGGCTCGGCGGGTCCCGCCGGGGCGTCCGCGCACCGAGACCGGTCAGCTCGCGGCGGCGCTCAACACCATGCTCGGCCAGATTCAGGCAGCCTTCGAGGACCGCCGGCGGTCGGCCGACCGGCTGCGACGGTTTGTCGCGGACGCGTCGCACGAGCTCCGCACACCGGTGACCTCGATCAGGGGATACGTCGACCTTCTGCGCCAGGGCATTGTTCCGCCGGCCGGTAGGGACGATGCGCTACGCCGCGTCCAGGACGAGGCCCGGCGCATGGGCACTCTTGTCGACGACATGCTCTACCTGGCCCACCTCGACGAGGCCCGACCCCTGGAGCAGTCCGCCGTCGACCTGGCTTCCCTCGCCCGCGACGCGGTCGCCGACGCCGCCGCGGTCGAACCCGACCGCCCGCTGCGGCTGCGCGCCCCCGACCACTGCCTGGTGGTCGGCGACCCAGACGCACTCCGCCAAGTGATCGGTAACCTGCTGGCCAACGTGCGCGCCCACATCCCACCCGGCACCCTGGCCGAGGTCAGCCTCACCGCCACTGACGGCCAGGTGTGCCTGCAGGTCCGCGACTTCGGACCTGGGATGAGCCCGACCGACGCCGAACGCGCCTTCGACCGCTTCTACCGGGCGGCCGGCAGCCGCGGCGGTGGCCGGACCGGTAGCGGCCTCGGGATGGCGATCGTCGCCGCCATCGCCGCCGCCCACGGCGGCACCGCCACCCTCGACAGCGCCCCCGGTGCTGGCACCACCGTCCGCATCATCCTCCCCGCCCGCGCAGGGGAAGAATTGGCCGCAGGCCGGCCCGTCAACCTCCTCTGACCGGGGCCGTGGAGCGATCCCGTTCCGACCAGTGACGCCGCGTTCACCGCCTCCGCGGGTTGTCCGGTCATAGCAGGAAAACTGCGAACCCGAATGTGTCTCACATCTTGCCGGGAAAGGGTTCTCATTCTGGGCTGATGTTCTTGCCTTGCTGGCAAGGAACGCGGGCACAACCGGTCCGCGGAAACCGTGACACCCAGCCGGCTGGCTCCCACGGTCACCCGTCGGGGCCACCTGACCATCTCCGATGTCCCGAAGGCAGGTGTCCCGTTCCCATGAACCTTCATGCTCCGGTCCGTCGAGGTCTCGCAACGGCTACCGTTGCCGGCGCGGCGCTGCTGACCATCGCGGCCTGCCAGCCCGGCACCCGGGTAGTGACCGCCGCGCCGGCGACGGCGACCGCCGAGCAGGCGACCGTCCAGCCAACCTCAACGACACCGGTGCCGGCGGCGACGTCGGCTGCCGCGACATCCACGGATGCGGTCGGGAAGGGTGCCGGCGGGCCGGGCTCCCTGACCGTGGCCATCACCTCCCCGGTGGCGGTCTCCGGCCACGTCGACACGGTGGTGAGCTGCCAGACCGCGGGCGCCCGCTACGTGGCGTCGGCCAGCGGCTCGGTCCACGGCTACGCCGTCTCGGACGTCGTGCGGGTGGCCGGCTACCACGGGCCAGGGAGCTACCAGGCTTTGGTGACCGTGTCGATGACCGGCCCGGATGCCCACTACGCGGTCACCGCCGTACCGGCCACCGCCGTACCGGCCACCGCGCAGGTCACCGCTACTGGTGGCGACGTCTCCTTCTCGGCGACGACCACCGGCGGCCGAACGCTCGCCGGTTCGATCGGGTGGGCCTGCTCCGCCTAGACGCACATGCGACCAGTAACTTTAGGCGAACATTTGGTAACAAGTCCGCTCGTCGCAGCGGGCGGAGGGCGGCGTGGGCGGCGTGGGCGGCGTGGGCGGCGTGGGCGGTGGTGGCTGGTGGCGCTGCCGCTTGTCGCACTGCTTGTGCTGCTGCTGGCCGACCGGGTGCTGGTCGGCGTCGTCGAGCGCCGCCTGTCCAGTCGGCTGGCCTGCCTCGGGGCGCTGACCGGCGCCCGCGCGGTCCACATACGCGGCTTCCCGTTCCTCACCCAGGTCGCCGACGGCCATTTCCGGACGGTGACGGTGACGGCCATCGCGCCCGCGCTCGCCACCCACGCAGGTGGTTCCCGAATGTCTGAACGACCGTGCCGTGCAGGCGCCCGGAGGCCGGTGAGCGGCAACGAAAAGGAGCACACGATGATTTCCTCCGACCCGTTCGTCACAGCCCGGTCGGGCGACCCTGCCTTGGCGCCCCCCGTGCTGGCCAGCGGGCCTGGTCCGACGACCACGCCGGCGCTCGTCGGCCGCGGGGGCACGCCGGCCCAGAGACGTCTGCGCCGTCTACTCCTGGTGGTTGCGGCCGTGGCGGTCCTGCGCGGTGTGCAAGCCGGCGTCGCTGCGCTCACCGTGCTGACGGCAGCGGCGCTGCGGCTCGAACAGCCGGTGCCGCATCTGCATGTCACCCGCCTGGCCGAGATTGGGCCCGAGCCGCTGACCCCGCTGACCGCTCTGGTCATGGTCGCCGTGTCTGCGGCCGTGTCCGGCCTTCTGCTCCGCGGTCGCCGGACGGTCACGGCCTTCGCGGCTGTCAAGGCGTTCGCCCTTATCGCGGCGTCGACCATCGCCGGCGTCGTCGCTGCCGGCCCGGTGGGCCTTCGACTGGCCGTCGCGGGGTGCGGCGCGGGCCTGGCCGTCCTGCTGTGGCCGGCGGTCCGACGCGCCGCCGTAACCCTGCTGACGGCGGTCGGCCTGCCGCACGCCACCGGCCGAACCGCCGACGTCGCCCTTGCCGTGAAGATCGGCCTTCTCGTCGCGGTGGTGCTCGTCAGCTAATCGGCTATTAGCACCGCGCGCCCTCAGCATGGCACGCCCGCTTCCCCTACGTCTACCCCACTCACTCCCATCTCCGCCCGAAAGGAAGTCGTGATGAGCCGCGCTCCCCACGTCCGCTCCGTCGCCGCGCCACCGTCCACAGTCAAGACATCCGACGTCAAGACATCCGACAAGGTGCCCGGCTCGGGAGAGGGGCCGGTCGATGCGATCCGGCGGCTGCGTGCCGACCCGCTCACCCGGCTCAACGAGCTGGCCCGCGCCCATGGGCCGGTGGTGCGCCTGGCGAGCTGGCCGGTGTCGGCCTTCCTCGTCACCGACCCGGACGCGATCGCTGACGCCCTGGTCAGCGGACACCGGGCCTACGCCAAAGGTGCCGTACGCCGCGGCGCCGGTTCCCGGCGGACGGTGGTGCAGCCGCTGGCGCTGCTGCTGGGCCAGGGCCTGCTGACCAGCGCTGGGGACACCCACCGCCGGCAGCGCCGGCTGCTGCAGCCGTTGTTCCACAAGCAGCGGATCGCCGGCTACGCCGACGCCTTCGCGGCCATCGCGGACAAGACCGCCGACGGCTGGCGGGACGGGCAGCGCCTCGACGTGCACACCGAGATGACCGAGATGACCCTGGCGATCGTCGCCCGGACCCTGTTCGACGTCGACCTGGACAGCCACGTCGTCAACGTCATCCGGGCCGCTCTCGACCAGAACATGCCCGCGGCCCGCCGAGCCCAACTTCCCGGCTTCACTGCCCTCGAACGACTCCCGCTCCCGGCGCCCCGGCGCCGACGAGACGCCCGGGACGCTCTCGACCGCGTCGTCCACGATCTAATCGCCGACCGCCGCGCCACCGGCGCCACCGGTCACGACCTGCTGTCCCTGCTGCTAACTGCCCGCGACGCCGACACCGGCGCGTCGATGGACGACTCCCAGGTCCGTGACGAGGTGCTCACCCTCCTACTCGCCGGCCACGAGACCACCGCTAACGCATTGGCCTGGACGTTCCACCTGCTCGGCCGGGATCCGGAGGTACTGGCGACCCTGCAGGCCGAACTCGACCGGGTGCTCGGCGAGCGGCGGCCGACGATCGACGACCTGCCCCAGTTGCCCTACACCAACGCGGTCATCAGCGAGGCGATGCGGCTGTACCCGCCCGTCTGGGCCATGGGCCGCCACCTCGTCGAAGACCGCGACGTCGCCGGCTACCGCCTGCCCGCCGGCTCCACCCTGGTCTTCAGCCAATGGGTGGTGCACCGCGACGAGCGCTGGTGGCCGCGGCCGGAACTCTTCGACCCAACCCGCTGGACCGGGCCCGACACCGCCGATGAGCCGGCCGGCGCTGGGCCGAAGATGCGGCCTCGCTTCGCCTACTTCCCGTTCGGCGCCGGCCCCCGCCAGTGCATCGGCAACACCTTCGCCATCGCTGAAGGCGTGCTCGCCCTGGCCACTATCGCCCGCCGCTGGTCCTTCACCCCCGTACCCGGCATGCCCGTCACACCGCAACCCCTGGTCACCCTGCGACCGAAGGACGGCCTACCCATGGTCGCCCACGGTAGGTGCCCGAACCGGTAGCAGCCCCCGGCGCGGGACACATCGCCACCCGGACCGGGCAGCGCCGCGCGGTCTGGAGCGATCCCGCTTCCGTTGACAGCGAACTCAAGCTTCCCCGCCCACAGGGAAGAATTGTCATGGGGTCAGCTCGCCGGAAGTTCACTACCGTCTTCTCCTCAGGCGACCTCATGCTCACGCGACCTCATGCTGCCCGAGCCGCCCTGGTCACGGGCCCACCGGATGACCCTGCCGCCCGGGACTGACGGCCCCTGATCGGCGACGCTCACCGCCCTAATACTCCAACCCGACTTTTGTGATCAGTTGCGGCCCGTGGGCTGACGGTGGGCGGCCGACCCAGCTCGCTCCGACGCAGGTCAGGAATCGAAAAGGCGCTCGACGCAGGTGTCCAGACACGCTGGGCCACCGGGGACGAGGTCTATGGGGCGAACCCAGACCTGCGGGCCGCGATCGCCCGGCGCGGGGTCGGCGCCGTCCTCACCGTCGCGAAAAGTGAGATGGTCACTACGAAGACCGGGCCGAAGAAGGCGATCGACATCGCCGTCATCCTGCCCACCAAGGCGTGGAACCGTATTTCCGCAGGTCACGGCTCCAAAGGCGAGCGGCTCTACGACTGGGCGATCATCGAGGTGACCGACGGCGACCTGCCAGGCCACCACTATCTGATGATCCGACGGAGCATCAGTGACGGCGAGTACGCCTTCTACCGCGCCCAGAGCCCGACCCGCATCCCGTTGCGCACTTTTGTCCGGGTAGCTGGTCTTCGCTGGTCGGTCGAAGATGATTTGCAGTCCTGCAAGGAACTCGGCGCGCTCGACGAGCACCAGGTCCGGCGCTGGACCCCGTGGCATCGCTGGACCTTGATCGCCATGCTGACCTACGCGTTCCTCGCCGTGCCGACAGCCCGCGCCCACATGATCGAGCCGGCCGAGGGCCTGATCCCGCTGACCGTCAACGAGGTCCGGCACTTGTTCGTCCAGGTAGCCATGCCACGACCACCCGTGACGATCGCCTTCCTACGGGCCTGGTCCTGGTGGCGGCGCCACCGGCAGTTCCTCGCCAAACACTGCCACTACCGCCGCCAGGCCGTGAAGCTACAACTCAACTGATCACAAAAGTCGGGTTTGAGCACTAATGTCAGGAGTGTGGACCTGATCCCCGGCAAGATCGAGCGGGTGTGCGCCACCGACAACGCGGTGCTGCTGGCGGACGGACGGCGCCTGCCGTATGACTATCTGGTCATCGCCACCGGCACGCATACACGCCCGGACCAGACCCCGGGAATGCTCGGTCCGCAATGGCGCAAGAGCATCCACGACTTCTACAGCTACAGCGGCGCGGCCGCGGAGAACATCGACCTGCACACCCTGCTGTCGGACCGCACCCCGCTGGTGCTAGGGGTGGTGCTGGGGATGGGTTTCCTGCTGCTGCTCGTGGTGCTCGCCGCGCCGCTGGCGGCCGCCCTCGGGGTGGTCACGAACCTGCTCGCGACCGGTGCCGCGTTCGGCGTCGCGAAGCTGGTTTTCGCCGACGGGCACGGCGCGGGCCTGCTGGGTTTCACCTCCCAGGGGTTCCTCGACGCCTGGGTGCCGATCTTCTTCTTGGCAATGATCTTTGCGATCTCTATGGACTACACGGTGTTCCTGCTCGCCTCGGCCAAGGAGCACTGGGAACGCTCCGCCGATCCACGGGAGGCGATGGTCGGCGAGCTCGCCCACTCCGGTCGGGTCATCTTCGCTGCGGCCGCGGTGATGGTTGCGGTGTTCTTCACCTTCGCGCTGTCCGGACCGCTGCCGCCGAAGGAGATGGGCGTCATCCTCGGCATCGCCGTGCTGCTGGACGCGGCCCTCGTCCGCCTCACCTGTTACCCGTCCTGCTCCGGATCATCGGACGGGCCGCCTGGTACAGCCCGATGTGGCTGCGCCGCGTCCTACCCACTGTCACCTTCGCCCACTGACCGAACGCCCACTGACCGAACGCCCACTGACCGAACGCCCACTGACCGAACGCCCACTGACCGAACGCCCACTGACCGAACGCCCACTGACCGAAGCGATCGCGTCCCTGGGCCGGCTACCCGCAGCCGGCCTAGGCACGACATCTGCCGAGGGTCACGCGAGGGACAGGAACAGCTTTTCCAGTTCCGTCTCGGTCATCGGTGCCGCCTCGCCGCTCTCACGCGCGGCCAGGCACTGTTGCATCCCGGACACTATGATCTTAAATCCGGCCCGGTCCAGAGCTCGGGAGACCGCGGCAAGCTGGGTGACGACGTCAGCGCAGTCGCGACCATCCTCGATCATGCCGATTACGCCGCGGAGCTGACCCTCGGCGCGCCGCAGGCGCCGAATCACATCCGCCATCGCCGTCTCGTCGACCTGCATCCCGACCTCCATATCCCGCACCAGGTGACCGCGGGCGCTGCCTCCAAGATACCCTCCCGGGTATACATCGGGTGACCTCACCCGCGATCAGACCTTTCGGGGAGGAGATGCTCGGCGGCCTGACCGACGATGCATGTTTCCACCGCCGCAGCGATGCTCCCATCGACGAAACGTTCGCCCCGCACGATCGCGGTCGCCGCCCGCACCGCATCCGGGCAGCTCAACACCCCCGTTTCGCGATGATTCGGGATCGTCGCCGCTGGTTGTGGCTGGTTGTGGAGGACCTGGCGGGCGAAGGTGAGCTGTACCTGTCCAGCCGGCAGATCGCCGAGGCGCTCAACGCCGAGGGCTGCGCCCACCCAAGCGCACCGACCGCTTCGGCCCCGGCCAGGTCCTCACCCTGACCCGCCGGCTGGGCATCGGGGTCCGCCAGCCTCGCGGCACCCGCACCGCGCTAACCGGCCTGGGACCACACCGGTACTCGGTGACCGAACTCGCCGTAGCCCTCCAGCAGGCCGACCGCTACCCTCTACACCTGGATCTACCGGGGGTGGATCACCGCGCAGCGCCACCCGGATGGCCGGTCCTGGGTCATCATCGCCGACGACGCCGAGATGCAGCGGCTACGCGAGCGCCGGGCCCCGGGCCACTACACCCGCCGGGTACCCCGATAACCGACGTTTCGTCGGCTGCTTCGCATCGAGTCGGACGGGACAAGAGCCAAGCGGGCACACCACGTCGGTAGAGGGGTAGGCTGCAGGTGTTGCTTGTTCTTCCGTGCGTGACCTACGCAGAGAACGGCACGACTGGACCACGGCACCGGCCGGGGTCTGGGGCGAGGCCGGTACGCGAAGGACGCTTACCGGGAGCGCGGCAAGGAGAAATAATCGTGGCGCAGGGTACCGTCAAGTGGTTCAACGCGGAGAAGGGCTTCGGATTCATCTCCGTCGACGGTGGCGGCCCGGACGTGTTCGTCCACTACTCCTCGATCGTGGCGGACGGCTACAAGTCCCTGGATGAGGGCCAGAGCGTCCAGTTCGAGATCGTGCAGGGCCAGAAGGGACCGCAGGCGGACAACGTCCAGCCCGTCTGAGGCCGTACCACCCCCAGCCTTACGCGTCGGCGCGCGGCTCCCGCGGGAGCCGCGCGCCGATGTTGTGTTGGCCGATGTTGTGTTGGCAGGCCGGTAGTCTCACCGCCGTAGTTGACCGACGCCGTCGGCGGGCACCGCGCGATCATGGCTCATGTACACCTGATGAGCGACCAGATCAGCGCCCGGGCAACCGGACCACGGTGATGAAGAAGTCGTCGATGAACCGGACGTCGTCTACGAACCGGTCGAAGTCGACCGCCTTCGTCACGTAGGCGTTGGCGTGCAGGTTGTAGCTGCGCAGGATGTCCTCGGCAGCGTCCGAGGTGGAGAGCACCACGACGGGGATGCGTCGCAGGTCGGCGTCGGCCTTGACCTCGGCCAGGACCTCGATGCCGTTGCGGCGCGGCAGGTTGAGGTCCAGCAGGATCAGGTCGGCCGTAGGGGCCTGTGTGAAGGGCTCCTCCCGGCGGAGGAACGCCATGGCCTGGATACCGTCGTTCACGACATGCAGCCTGCCGTTGATCCGATCATCCGCGAACGCTTCGCGGGTCATGAGGACATCCCCCGGGTCGTCCTCAACCAGCAGTACGTCGAACGGGTCCGTACGGACACTCGCCGTCATCTGGATACCTCGAAGTAGAGGCCGCCATCGCATGGCAGCCGGACGAGAAGCGGGGGTAGGGACGAGAGGCGGAGTAGGGACGAGAAGCGGGGACAGGGCGGACCGGACGATCAGCGCCCACCGCGGGGGACGGCCGCTCCTCGAGAGCGTGAGCGGGGTCGCGAGCAGGCGCGGGCGGGGCCCGTCCGGCCCGGAACGGTAACCGGACATCCCGGAATCGATGCACGGACTTTGGCGATGTCTGACGGTACGCCAACGGAAGTGGTCTGTCGCCCCCCTAACAGGGACAAGTCCAAGGACAAGCCGAGGCTCACCGTTTTCGGCCTCGCCGCGACCGCCCGGGCACCCACGACCGCCCGGGCACGAGGCCGGACTTCGGCCGCCGTTCCCGGCGTGGCGGTTCCCGGTCGCCTCCGGCGGGAAGGCAAGGGCCATGAGCTCCGGCAGCCCGGTCCAGGACGAGATCCGCCCGCATGCCCGCGAACTGCGTCGGCTGATCCCGGACGTGTACCGGGGACTCGGCACCCTGGGCGACGCTGCTCTCCGTGACGGTGCCCTGGACAGCTGCACGAAGGAGCTGATCGCACTGGCGCTCGCCGTGAGCACCCAGTGCGACGGTTGCATCGAGACACATGCCCACGGCGCCGTCCGGCAGGGTGCGACCTGCCAGGAGGCAGCCGAGGCCATCGGGGTGGCACTGCTGATGAACGGCGGGCCGGCGTCGGTCTACGGCCCGCGCGCGTTCGCCGCCTTCAGGCGTTTCCGCGCCGAGCGGCACGAGGCGGGGGACGGTACGGCGCCGCTCGGCCACGTAACCCCGGCCTCGCCGGGACACGCTCCATCAACCGGCCAGGTTCAGCCCCCCGACAACACCGACGTCTGAACCGGCGGCAGAGGACACGCCGCGCCGACCACCTGGCGGACGGTGGTACCCGCAGACCGTCTTCATGACCGGCTGAGGACACGTCGGCGCGGGTGCCGCCGCCATCCGGCAGGCGCCCCGGACGGCCCAGATACAGACAAAGAAAATCTCATGGTTAAAATATCCCTGGAGATTTCCTCGCCCCCGTTTCGGGCCATCGAAATTCGTTGCTCCACGGACGAGTTGTTTACCTGTCCTTTACAGTTCCACCCACCTCGGCCGGCGACATCCTGTTACGATTTCCCCGTGACTGCAGGCGAACGGGGAAGAAGGATCCGATGACGTTTGTCGTCCTGTCACCCTGCATTGATGTCAAGGACACCGCCTGCGTGGAGGAGTGCCCGGTCGACTGCATCTACGAGGGCGGCCGCAAGCTGTACATCAACCCGGATGAGTGCATCGACTGCGGAGCCTGCGAGTCGGCCTGCCCGGTCGACGCGATCAAGAGTACCCGGATCGTGCCGGCGAGCGAGGCCGAGTTCATTGCGGACGAAGCCCGGTTCTTCACCGCCATCCTGTCTGGTCGGGATGCTCCGATCGGTAATCCGGGCGGCGCCGGCAAGATCGGCCCGATCAGGGCGGACACCGCCTTCGTCGCGTCCTACAGACGCTGACGAGACAAGCCGCCGGCGAAGGCTGACGCGGCCACGGCGTCAGCGAGACCGCCGGCCTACGGCCGGTGCCCAGGGCCCATCCCGTCCGGGCACCGGCCCTCTACATTTCGGGGCCGAAGCAGGGGCCGGGGTCGAAGCAGAATTCGGGGCCGGAGTCGGGGCCGGAGTCGGCTGGAGACGTTCCCGGCGTTCCCCGTACCGCGCCTGAATCGACGTGTCTCGATGTGTCTCGACGGGTTTCCCGACGGGTGATGCCGACCGGTCGTGCCGTTGACCAGATGACCCGCCGCGGAATGCCGATTGACGAGAAAGTGGCGTGACAAAAATCCCGGAAAACGGCGTGCAGGCGTCATCACCAGGCGGCCATCATCACCAGGCGGCCGGAGACCATGACGGAAACCACCTGGGGCCGGAACCGGGATCACTCCGGGCCGAGGCCGAGCCGGGCAGAGTAACGCGGAATCCCCTGAGGGGATCAGGCCAGCCCTGACAGGCCTGATCCCCTCACCCCCTCGCCCCCGAGCGACCGCCCGGCGACCGCCCATCGGTCCGGTTCGCCTCAGCCGTAGGTCTCATCCCAGCCGTAGGTCACCCGGCGGCGACCTACCCGGCCACCGTCCAGGAGTCGGCACCTTGGAGCAACGTCCGCAGGTCGCCTAGGCCGCCGGGCCGGGCGGTCGCCAGCCTCTCCTGGAACAGCTGGTCGAACACGGGATGCGAGACCGACCGGTAGACGCCGATCGGCGGCTCCGGAAACTCCGCCTGCGCCAGCTGGGCTAGGGCGTAGGCGTAGGTCGAGTTCTCCACCGTCGGATCGTGCACCACGACGCGGGAGTCACCGCTGTGCCCGACGGCCAGCTCCCCGGTGGCCGGGTCGCGGATCACGGCGTACTGCTCGTCCACTCCGAAGACCACCGGCATACCGGGCGAGAGCCGGATCGGCCCCTGCTCGCCCTTCGCCCCGGCGACCCCGGCGGCGCCGGCATCGGCATCGGACCGCTTCGGCTGACGGGGAATCGCGTTGAACGTGGGGCAGCCTTGCCGGATCTCCACCAGCGCCGCTCCCTGGTGCGCCGCGGCGGCGGTGAGGGTGGCGGTGAGGTGGCGACGGTCCGAGTCGATCGTGCGGGCGACGAACGTCGCGCCGGCGCCGAGCGCGAGCGCAACCGGGTCGAACGGGTTGTCGAGCGACCCGTGGGGGCTCGACGGGCTGATCGTGCCGATCCTGGAGGTCGGCGAGTGCTGACCTTTCGTCAAACCGTAGATCTGGTTGTTGAACAACATGATCTTGAGGTTCACGTTGCGACGCAGCGCGTGGATAAGGTGGTTACCGCCGATCGACAGCGCGTCGCCATCACCGGTTACGACCCACACCGCCAGGTCCGGCCGGTTGATCGAGACTCCGGTCGCAAAGGACGGCGCCCGGCCGTGGATCGAGTGGATGCCGTAGGTGTCGAGGTAGTAGGGGAACCGCGAGGAGCACCCGATGCCGGACACGATCACGATGTTCTCGGGCGGGACGCCGAGGGCCGGCAGCAGACCCCGCATCGTCGAGAGGATGGCGTGGTCCCCGCAGCCGGGGCACCAGCGGACCTCGTTGCCGGTCATGTAGTCCTGCACGGTCAGCACCGGCCGTCCCGCCGAGTCACCCGACGGTTCTCCGGATCCATCATTCAGCGAGATCATCGTCCTGCCTCCCCGGCCGTGCCGAGCTTCGAACCAAGGTGTGCGTTCAACCGGGCGCTCACGTCCCCGACCGGCTTCGAGGCTGCCTCCGCCGACGGCTCCTCGTCGATGCCCTGGATGATCCGGCTGATGACGGAGGTGAGCTCGGCCACCCGGAACGGCATGCCGCGGGTCTGGTTGTAGCCGACGGTATCGATCAGGCATTCCCGGCGCAGGAGTCCGGCGAGCTGCCCGAGGTTCATCTCGGGGACGAGCACGGTGTGGTACTCCGACAGCACCGAGGCCAGGTTCGCCGGCAGCGGGGCGAGATGGCGCAGGTGCGCCTGGGCGACCTTCATACCGTCGCGCCGCACCTGGCGGCAGGCTTCACCGATCGGCCCCCACGTCGAGCCCCATCCGATCACCAGCACATCGGCGCCGGATCCGGGCGGCCCACTGGGATCATCGACTTCCAGGAGCGGCACGTCGATGTTATCGATCTTGGACTGTCGGGTGCGGACCAGCAGGTCGTGGTTGTCGGGGTCGTAGGAGACCGCGCCGGTCAGCTCGGCCTTCTCCAGACCACCGATGCGGTGTGTGAGCCCCGGGGTACCCGGGATCGCCAGCGGGCGGGCCAGCGTGATCGGGTCCCGCGCGTACGGCAGGAAGATCGGGTTACCGGCCTCGTCCACCCCGTTCGGGCCGGTGGCGAGATCGATCCCGATGCTGGGCAGCTCCGCCGTCTCGGGCACCCGCCACGGCTCGCTGCCGTTGGCGACGTAGGCGTCGGACAGCAGGATGACCGGGGTGCGGTAGACCAGCGCGATCCGGGCCGCCTCCAGCGCGGCGTCGAAGCCGTCCGCGGGCGAACGCGCCGCGATCACCGGCAGCGGCGCCTCGCCGTGCCGGCCGTACAGGGCCTGGAGCAGGTCGGACTGCTCGGTCTTGGTCGGCAGACCAGTCGACGGCCCGCCGCGCTGCACGTTGACGACGACGAGCGGCAACTCCATGATCACCGCAAGACCGAGGGCCTCGGTCTTCAGGGCCATCCCGGGACCGGAGGTCACGGTCACGCCGAGCATCCCGGCGAAGGCCGCGCCGATCGCGGAGCCGATGGCGGCGATCTCGTCCTCGGCCTGGAAGGAGCGCACGTCGAAGGATGCGAGCGCGCTCAGTTCGTGCAGGATGTCGGAGGCGGGAGTGATCGGGTAGGCGCCGAGGAACAGCGGCATCCCGGCCTGCTGCGCGGCGGCGACCAGGCCGTAGGCGATCGCCTTGTTGCCCTTCATGTGCCGGTAGGTGCCGGCGGGCAGCTTGGCCGGCTTCACCTCGTAGGCGAGCGCGAAGGCCTCGGTGGTGTCGCCGTAGATCCACCCGGCCCGCAGCGCGGCGATGTTCGCGGCCTGCACGTCCGGCTTCGCGGCGAACCGCTTCTGCAGGTAGGCGATCGTGTCCTCGATGGGCTGGCTGAACATCCAGGACACCAGGCCGAGCGCGAACATGTTCTTCGTCCGGGCAGCGTCCTTGCGCTTCAGGTTGAACTCAGCGACGGCCGTGGCGGCGAGACCGGTGAGGTTGATCGCGTGCACGTGGTAGGCGTCCAGCGACCCGTTGGTCAGGGGATCGGCCTCGTAACCGGCCTTTTCCAGACCCATCACCGTGAACGCGTCGGTGTCCACGATCAGGACCCCGCCGGGACGCAGCTCGGCGATGTTCGCCTTGAGCGCCGCGGGGTTCATGGCGACCAGAACGTCGGGCCGGTCGCCCGGGGTCCTGATGTCGTGGTCGGCGATGTGGAGCTGGTAGCTCGACACCCCGGCCACGGTTCCGGCTGGCGCCCGGATCTCCGCCGGGTAGTTCGGCAGCGTCGCCACGTCGTTGCCGCCCGCGGCGGCCTGGGCGCCGAACCGGTCACCGGTGAGCTGCATCCCGTCGCCGGAGTCACCGGCAAAACGGATCACCACGTGTTCCAGTTGCGTGACCCCCGGGTCGGGTCGTTCGGACAACTGTTCGGTTGGCATGGCGAAACCTCATCTCAACTTCTCGGCTACGCACGCCCGCGCCGGGCGAGCGGGACCGCGCGTGGCAACGCTGACAGCGCGGAAGCGGGGTCAGGGAAGCGCGGGGAACGGGTCAGGGATAGGCGGATCGGGGGGCGGGCACCTCGGGCATGCGCAGGGCCCGCGAGAACACCCGGTCGGTGGGGATCTCCTGCACCCGGAACTCGGTGGTGGGGCCGTCGAAGAGATCGTTCGATCGGTTCTGCTCCAGGGCACGCACGCGCAGCACCGCGCGAGCCACCGCGGCGGCGGCGGCGTGGATCTGGTCGACGGTGGTGAACCGGCCCACGCTGAACCGCAGGCTCTCCATGGCCGCCGTGGTCGACCGGCCCATCGCGGTGAGCACATGGGACGGCTCGGCGCCGCCACCGTGACAGGCGGAGCCCGCGGACACCGCCACGTCCGGCAGACAGGCCTGGACGGCGTCGGCGTCGGCACCGACGAACCGCAGGTTGGTGGTGTTCGGCAGCCGGCATTCGCGGCCCCCGCCGCGCTCACTCGGCCCGTTGAGCTCGACGGCATCGACGCCGAGCCACTCGACGAGCAGATCGTGCAGCAGCTCGGTCTGGGCCCGCTGCCGCGGGGCCTCGTCCTCCATCACCGCGGCGGCAATCCGCGCCGCGGCGCCGAAGCCGACCACCCCGGCGGTGTTGACCGTGCCGGCGCGCAGGCCCCGTTCCTGCCCGCCGCCGTGGATCAGCGGTGCCAGCTGCGACCGGGCGTGCCGGCCGGCGATCAGCGCGCCGGTGCCCTTGGGCCCGTAGAGCTTGTGCGCGGACGCGACGGCGAGGTCGATGCCGGCGTCCGCGACCGAAACCGGCATCCGGCCCAGCGTCTGGGTGATGTCGGCGAGGTAGAACGCCCCCGCCCCGTGGGCGAGCTCGGCGATGGGCCGCGGGTCGTTCAGCGTCCCGGTCTCGTTGTTCGCCGTCATCACCGCCACCAGGGCGACCTTCGAGACGGAGGCCCCGAGGACCCCCCCGTTCCCCGCGATCGCGGAGCCCCCCGCGACGGCGGAACCGTCCCATACCGGTTGCAGCAGCGCGCGCAGGTGGTTGAGGTCGATCGTGCCGTCGGGATGAACCCGGATGGTCTGCACGATCGCCCCGTGCACCCGCGCCGCGGCCTCCGCCGCGGCGAGGACCGCCCGATGCTCGGTCGCTCCGACGAGCACGCGGCGGCAGGACGGCGGGGCGGTGGCCAGGACCCCGGCGATCGCCAGGTTGGCCGCCTCGGTCGCCCCGCTGGTGAAGATGACGTCACGCGGCTGGGCGCCGGCGAGGTTCGCCACGTCCCGCCGGGCTCCTTCGACGAGCCGGGCGACGGCCTGCCCGGCCGGGTGCGAGCTGGCCGGATTCGCGAAGTGGTCCCGCAGCAGCGGCAGCATCGCCCGGACGACCTCCGGGTCGACCGGGGTCGTCGCGTTGTAGTCAAGATAGATCACGGTGCGCCTCCAGCGCCGCAGTCCACGCAGGCGGGATCGCGCCGCGTCCGCGGCGTCCGCAGGTCCGTGTCCCACAGATCGAGGTGGATCAGCCGGCCGACCGCCGGCTCGGCGAATCCACCGGCGATCTTCAATGCCTCGGTCGCCGCCAGGCAGCCCACCGTTCCGGCAACCGCGCCGAGCACCGGGAAACCGAGGGGCTCCCAGGACGGGTCCCCCTCCGGGAACACACACCGCAGGCAGGGCGAACCCGGCCGGACCACCAGCAGATACGCCTCGGTGGCGTTCATCGCGGCGACGACCAGGGGGACCTGCGTCGCCAGGCACAGCCGGTTGAGCAGATACCGCTCGGGGAAGTTGTG
>NZ_CDXDOR010000001.1:17580-82988 GCF_978021225.1 Frankia sp. CeTa3Moorea
CCCGGGCGTCGCCCACCCGGTCGGGCCGCATCAGGGTCTGCCGGTTGAGGTCCGGCTCCTCCAGAACGCCCGGATGGACCAGGATCAGCCGGCCGATGCCGGCGGCGGCCAGGTAGGTCGCCGCCGCTCCGCCGACCCCGCCTACCCCCGCCACCAGGACGGTCGCGCCGCTGAGCCGCCGCTGAGCGGACACTCCGAAGCCCGGGATACCCAACTGCCGCTCGTACCGTCGATTCGGGTCGAAGACGGACGGCGCCTGCCGACGGGATGGGTACGGTGCCGGCGGCCCAGCGCAGATGGACCCCAGCAGACGCGGGTGGGAACGGAATCGGGCGGTGACCATCGGGCGCTCCCCGGGTTAGGCCGAACAGGTGATCAAGTAGTGCGCTGTCAGGACACCAGCGCGACCCGGCCGATCTCGGGCAGGGCCTCCTTCAACCGGCTCTCGATGACGCCGGTCAGGGTCGCGGTGGCGCTGGAGCACCCGCCGCAGGCTCCGGTAAGGCGCAGGTGCACCTCCGCCGTCCCGGGCTCGCCGTTGCCGGCGAGGGTCGCGATGACCTCGGCGTCCCCGCCGTCTCCCCGCAGGAAGGGCCGGATCTCCTCCATGATCTCTTCGACCTGCTCGCGCAGGCGGGCGTCCGCGGCGGTGCGCTCGGTGGAGTCCGAGGCACCGAAGGACGTCCCGCAGCCGCAGGAGCTGGTCGCGTTCGGGTTATGGAAGGTGAACCCGGAGGAGGTCAGCGTCTCGGTGTAGTCCACGCGCAGCCCGCGCAGCAGGTGAACCATCGACGAGTGGACGACGACGTCGAAGCCGTCCTGGCCGACGACGACGTCCTCGGCCTCGGCGCCGGGGACGAGCGCCAGGTTGTAGATGAAGCCGGCGCAGCCACCGGGGTCGACGCCGATCCGCAGGCTGAACCCGCTCGTGCCGGGAGTCGAGGCGAGCAGGTGACGGACCTGCTTCACGGCCCGGTCGGTCAGTTCGACGGTGGGGGTGGTGGCGCTCATCGGACGGCAACCTCCGCTTCGGCACGATGTGCAACAAGGCGGGAGCCGACCTCGGCCACCGCCTTCTCGATCAGGTCGTAGAGCTCCACCGGTTCGATCCCGGCGTTCTCGAGCGCCTCGCGCGGCCCGAGGCCGATCTTGCTGCACAACACCGCTGCGCAGTCGGACAGCATCGCGACCGTCTTGTCGAGCTTGGAGGCGTCCTCGTCGCAGTCCGACGGGCCGTTGCAGTAGCGGTCCACGTCGCGGGTCTGCACGAGCCGGGCCCAGCCCGGACCCCCCTCGTAGATCCAGAACTCGGTCGCGTGACCGAAGTGCTGGTTCACCACGCCGCTGCCCTTGGTCGCGACAGCGACGAGCACGACGTCCTCCGGGCGGGCGTTCCCCGGGCGGGCCTCGGCCGGGGTGCCCTCATCGGGGGATGCGCCCGGGCCGGAGGGAATGACCGCGCCGGTCGAGATGTTCAGCGCTCCCCGGGTGGCAGCAACCTCGGAGCGCCACCGTTCGATCTCGCTGTGCGTCTGCCGGCGGCCTTCGAGGTCGTAGTCGATCTCACGGCCACGGAACGCCTCGGGGGTGAACTCCTCACCCCGGTCCTCACCGAGCAGGCCGACGGCGTCGGCGCGGCACTGCCGGCAGTGCCGCATCATGTTCATCTCGGCGCCGTCGTCCTGCTCGCAGCGGTCCTGCAGCGCCTTGAGCTCCTGCGGGGTGGGGCCGCGCTGCCCGGTCAGGCCGAAGTGGGTGCCGTGCTCGGGCGCCGACACCAGCGGCATCACGTTGTGCAGGAAGGCACCGAGCTCCTTGACCTTCCGGGAGACCTCGACGAGGTGGTCATCGTTGACCCCGGGGATCATCACCGAGTTGACCTTGCAGAGGATCTTCCGCTCGGTGAGCATCGCCAGGCCCTCGAGCTGGCGCTCGGAGAGGATCCGGGACGCCTCCCGGCCGGTGTACCGCTTGCCGCGGAAGGCGATCCACGGGTAGATCCGCTCCCCGGCCTCGGGGTCGATCATGTTAATCGTGATGGTGACGTGGTCGACGTTCAGCTCGGCGATGCGGTCGACGTGGTCCGGCAGGGTCAGCCCGTTGGTGGACAGGCAGAGCTTGATGTCCGGGCAGTCCCGGGCCACCAGTTCCATCGTCCGGAAGGTCGGCTTCGGGTTCGCCAGTGGGTCGCCGGGACCGGCGATCCCCAGCACGCTCATCTGCTTGATCTCGCTGGCCACCAGCTTGACCTTGGCGAGGGCATCCTCGGGGGACAGCAGGGTGCTGGTGACGCCGGGACGGCTCTCGTTGGCGCAGTCGAACTTGCGGTTGCAGTAGTTGCACTGGATGTTGCAACCCGGGGCGACCGCCACGTGCATCCGGGCGTAGTACTGGTGGGCCTCGGCGCTGTAACAGGGATGGTTGGCGATCTTCTCCGCAATCTCCGGATCCCGCACCGGAGCGCTGGTGCCACAGCTGGACTTGCTCGCGCAGCCGGCGGCGGTGTCGGGTGCCAGCCCGGTGGCCTGCCGGGGGATCTCGCCTGCCAGGTCGGTGGGCAGCACCGGCAGGCTGACGGGGGTTGCCTTCACGACCGCCCTTCCTTCCCCCGGGCGGTCGCCGTGCCGGTCGCCGGAGCGGTCGCAGAGGTGGTCGCGGTGGTCGCCGCGGCGGGTGCGGCGGTGCCGGCGGCGACAGCCGCCGCCTGCTGCCACTGCTCGGGGGAGACGAGCTCACGTTCCAGCGCGCCGACGATGCGGCCGTGGTCGAACGCCACCGCGTACACGATATGTTCCTGCAGGTAGAGGCCGACGTTGATGACCTGGCCACGGGTGCCGGCCTCGACGAGGATCTCACCGACAGCGATCGCCGGGTCCGGGTACGTGCCGTCGTTACGCAATGCCTTGACGGCGACCACGATGTCGCCGACGTCGTAGGTACTGTTCATCGGGTTCCACCCAAGTAGTCGGCGGACGCGGCGGCGTGGTGCGGCCAGGCGGACTGGGACGGCTCCACCGGGTCGGACGGCGCCGACGGCTGGGGCACCGTCGGGGCCAGCCGCTCGACGGTGATCGACGACGCGGGCACGAACGACTCCTGCGGCGCGCGGTCCTGCAGCACCTTGAACAGGCGATGGTCCAGGGCGGAGGCGGTGGTGAAGGCCTGGTAAGAGCGGACAAGCGCGTCGCGGTACTCCCGCAGCAGCTCCACCGGGTTCCCGACCTCGGTCCGGGTGTTGTGCAGCTCGACCAGCTGGTTGGCGAAGTACCGGAGGATGTGCAGCCGGTTGACGGCCAGGACCCGCGGGTCGTAGTCGACGTCTAGCAGGGTGAAGTACTCCTCGGCGGTGGAACAGCGGCGGAAGTCCGCCAGCTGGCCGGCGGCCGTGCTCACGCTCATCGCGATGTCTCCTTCTCGAGCAGGCCCTCGAGGAGGGCGATCTCCGCATAGGCGTCGTAGGTCCGGCGGGCGACGTCGAGCAGGCCCTCCCAGCCGATCGGGAGGTCCTCGGCGAGGTCGTGCAGGTCGAGCTTGAGCTGGGAGGCCCGGCTACGAAGCTTGCGCAGCCGCAGCTCGGTGTCGGCCGGGGCGCCCCCGGCCGGGGTGTCGGCGGCTTGGGCGTCAGGAGTCATCGCGGGCCACCTCGTTCCATCGTTCGATCTGCTTGGTCGCACCGGTCACCAGCGACTCGCCCCGGGCGGAGAGCTCGTCCATGGAGCCGAAGCCGAACCGCTGCACGTCCCGCAGCGCGTCGGAGAGGACGACGAGCCGCCCGGCGCAAATGATCACGCGCCCGAACCCCTCGTGACTGAGGTCGAGCACGGTGGTGGTGAACGCCCCGGTCGCCTTCTCGGTGGCCGCCGCGACCGCCTGGTAAAAGGAGCGCACCCGGCCCTCTACGGCGGCGTCGATGTCGCAGTTCACCGCGATCTCGCGGCGCTGCTCCCGAGTGACGATGAACGGGCGGAGCAGGTCCTCGTCGGAGAACCGTTCCAGTTGGCCGTAGGTGTCCCCGGCGCGCAGCTGGTCGACCAGGTCGCCGAGGAAACCGGTCTTCGCGGTCATGCCGCGTCCCCCTTGGGCTTCAGGGCCGTGGCACCGCCGCGGGTCCAGGTCGCCGCCGGCTGCGGCTCGTGGGACCGCAGCACCTTGCGCAGCCAGGGCGGCGGATTGCCGGCCAGCGTCGAGGTGTAGCGGCGGAGCAGCTCGGGGATGGCGGTGCCCTTGACCACCTTCACCGGGTGAATCCGGGCCTTCACCACCTTCGCCGCGGCCGTCCCGCCGATGTCACTGATGTTGAGGATCGCGCAGTCCGAGACCGCGGCGAGCCTAGATTCGATCTTGTCCTGTTCGTCCGTCGGCGCCGCGTCGAGCGCGCGGGTCTCCAGGAACCTGGATCCCTCGGGGCCGACCTCGTACACGTCGAACCGTTGGCACCACCCGAAATGCTGATCCACAGCGGTGCCGTCGCTGGTCGCGAAGGCGATCTTCAACACGGAGACTCCTGGAACAGGTTGTCGAGTTGATCGGGTTCACCCGCGGAGCCGGGCTGGGTGGGGATCTCGGCCCGGTGGGCGGGCTGCCCATCCGCGCCGGGCACGGAGAACCTCCGCCCGGGACGGCGGTGCACGTGCTCGTGATCGAGTAGACGATTCGCGGCTTCGATGAGCAGGCGCAGGCTTCCGGCGTACCCGGCGGTACCGGCCAGCGCCGCGCCGAGCCGATCGAAGATCGGGAAGCCGACGGGCAGGTGCGCGGCACCGATCCGGTCGGCGACCTCGCGGGCATGGCTGGAACCGAGGACGAGGTGCGCACCGCCCGCCCGGGCCCGTTCGGCAAGGTCGGTCAGATCGCCGACGACGACCTCGTCCCAGGGCGCGTCCGCGAGGACCGGCGCGGCGGTCGGGGACACCGCCGCCACGACCTCGGCCCCGACGTCGTGCAGCAGGGAACCGACGGCGACCAGGGTCTCCGGCTCCATTGCCAGCGCGACCCGGGCGCCACCGAGGACGAAGTGCGTATCGAGCAGACCGTCGGCGAGCCGGGCCCGGGCCTGCCGGACCCGGGTCGGCGCGGACGCTCCGGTGAGTTCGATCAGCTCGGTGACCAGGGCGTCCACCTCCGTCAGCCCGCTGAGATGACGGTGGCGGAGGATCCGGGCGCCGGTCCGGGCGGCGAGCAGGTCACCGGCCGCCGCCGCGGTCGCACCCGCGACGAGCACGGCCCGCGACCGACCGAGCGCCCGCAGCCGCGCGAGCCCGGTGCCGCCGGTCGTCGTGGGCTGCCAGGCGGGGGCCAGGTGCCCGTCCACCGATCCGGACAGGTCGGGGACGAGTACCGGGTTGAGCCCGAACGCGCGAATCAGCTCACCGAGCTCGTCGAGGTCGGCCGCCGTCAGGGATGGGCCGACCAGGACCGCGAGCTGGCGCGGATCCAGATCGCCATCGTCCGCCGCCGCCACCCGCCGGGCGGCGGACCCCAGGGACCTGGCGGACCCAGCAGCCTCGGCGGACCCAGCGGTAGTGAGATGCGTTACGGGAGCGCTGGCCGCGATGAAGGCGGTGCGCCCGGTAGAATAATCCGCTCCGGAAGGCTCCGTTTCGGAATACTCTGCCGGCACCACCGCTCGGACCAGCGCCTCCAACGCGGCCGACCAGCCGTCGGACAGCCCACCGATGAAGTCCGGAGTGGAGACCCCGACGATCAGCGGGGCCCCGCCGGGGGCAGAGTCGTTCGCCCCCGCCTCCGGCCCGCTCGAGTCGGTCTCGTCCCAGGCCGAGAGGTACTTGCGCAGCTGGCCGCCGACATCTTCGCCGCTGACCTCGGTGACTCCTGTGGTGAGCAGGCCGATGATCTCCGGCCGCTGCTTCTTCCGGATGGCATCGAGCGTCTCCACCATCGCCTCACCACTGCCGAGGACCGCGGTCACCTCGGTGATCGCGGTGGTCTGCAGCGGGATCGGCTCGTTGAAATGCCGGGTGAGCAGGGCCTTGGCGAACGACGCGCACCCCTGCGCACCATGCATGATCGGCAGCGAGCCGGCGAGGCCCAGGAAGACCAGCGCACCCCCGAGCGGCTGGCTGTGCTTGAGCGGGTCAATCGCCGCCTGCCGCTCTCCGGTCACGACCTCGGCCATCAGCGGGCTCCAACCAGGTCCCAGGGAGCGGGCCGGCTGACCTGCTCCCAGACCGGGCTCGCGATCGCCAGGTCGAGGCGCCGGGCGAGCTCGACCATCCCGGTGTAGCCGGCGTAGGGGATGTGCCGCTCCTGGTTGATATCGAGGAACGGCAGCCGGCCCTTCAGCGCGGTGTACTGGTTGCGGCCGCCGGCGACGAGGATGTCCGCCCCGGTCTGCTCGGCGACCCGCAGCAGCTCGCGCGGACTGCCCTCTTTGATCATCTTTGCGTCGCCGAGCAGCTCGCGGATCTTGTCCACGTCGCCGTCGGAGCTCTTGGTGATGCCGCTGCCGACCACCTCGATGCCGAGGTCCTGCAGCGCGGACACGATCGACCAGCTCTTGACCCCGCCGGTGTAGAGCACCGCCTTGCGCCCGGCGAGCCTGCGCCGGTACGGCTCAAGTGCGACGGCGACGGCCGCCTCCTCGACAGCGATGAGCTCCTCCGTGCGGCGGGAGAGCTCGTCGTCCTCGAGCAGGCGGGCGAAGCCGCGCAGGGTGTCGCCCATCGCCCGGGTGCCGTAGAAGCTGCCCTCGAACCACGGGATCCCGTAACGTTCCTGCAGGCCACGGGCGAGTCCGAGCAGCGCGCGCGAGCAGACCACCATCGTCGCCCTGGCCCGATGGGCCGCGGCGACGTCACGGTAGCGGGCATCACCGCTGATGCACGCCTGCACCCGGAGGCCCAGCCGGGACAGCAGCGGCAGGACGTCCCACAACTCCCCGGCGATGTTGTACTCACCGATCAGGTTGACGTCCCGGTCGGTGGTGAGCTCCGGCTCGACGGTGCCGATCACGTGGTCGAGCAGGGCCTGGCCGGCGAGCCGGTTGCCGAGGTTCTTGCTGCCGACGAACCCGGGCGAGTGGATCGGGATCACCGGCACCCCGGACTCGGCGGCCGCCGCCGCGCACACCGCGTCAAGATCGTCTCCGATCATCGCGGTGACGCAGGTCGAATAGACGAAGACCGCTGGCGGCGAGTGCCGCTCGACGACCTCCAGGATGGTGTCGAACAGGCGCTGTTCCCCCCCGAGCACCACGTCGTTCTCGGCCATGTCGGTGGTGAAGCCGTGCCGGTAGAGCACCGGCCCGGACGACAGGCTGCCCCGGCCGTCCCACGAGTTGCCCGCGCAGCCGATCGGGCCGTGGACCACGTGAGCGCAGTCGGCGATCGGGACGAGGGTGATCATGGCTCCGTCGAAGGCGCAACCTCCGGAAGTGCCCCCGGGCTTGGGTTTGGGACAACCCGCCTTGCGGGCCTTGGTGGTCTTGGCGTTGTTGTGGTTACAGGCCGGTTCGGTGAACAGCGCGACGCGTTCTGTGGCTGCCATGGGCCATCCTCGGAAGGACGCGGTTCTACGGGCACGGTTCTTGAAAGAGGTGGGACGGGGGCGAGGGGTCGATCGATCCGGGAGGTGATCGATCGACCCCACGGCGGGGTGGTCGGCCGGTCGCAGGGAGCGCGGTGGGCGCGGCCGGCCGACCACGTTCAGATCCGGCCGGGGGCCGGACCGACCACAGCTGTGCCCGGTCGGACGCTCAGCGGACGACGTCGAAGCTGTGGTCGGGGCTGGTGCGGTCCAGCTCGTCGAGCACCGTGTTGACGAGCTGGGTGAGCAGGTGCAGACCGCCGGTGTAGCCGACGATCGGGAAGCGGTGCAGGTGGTGCCGATCGAAGATCGGAAAACCGACCCGGACCAGCGGCACGTTCGCCTCCCGGGAGATGTACTTCAGGTACGAGCTCCCGACGAGCAGGTCGACCGGCTCGGTAAAGACCAGCGACCGCAGGTGCCAGAGGTCCTTGCCCGGCCAGACGGTCGCCGCCTCGCCGAACTTGCTGGTCGAGAGGACCTTCTCCAGCCTGGGCGCGAAGGAGTTGTCGGCGTTCGTGCTCAGCAGGTGGACCGGGATCATCCCGAGTTCGAGGGCGAAGCCGGTCATCGCGATGACGAGGTCAGGGTCACCCGCGATGGCGACCCGCTTGCCGTGCAGATAGGCATGCGAGTCGGTGAGCGCGTCCACCAGGCGGCCACGCTCGGCGGTGAGCTCGGCCGGGATCTCGACCTCCGCCAGGCGGGCCACCTCGGTCAGGAAGCGGTCGGTGTTCTTCACCCCGATGGGGGTCTCGAGCACCACCGTCTCCTGCTTCCACCCGTCCCGGACGAACTCCATCGTCTTGCGGGTGGTGGTCTCCTGAAGCATCACGGTAGCGCGACTGAACCGAGCCGTGGCGGCCTCGGCGAGCGGGGTACCACCTGGGTAGAGCTCGTACTCACCCGTCGCCGGCGAGTCCAGGGAGCTGCTGTGGTCGCCCAGGATCAGGGGGTCGACACCCATCAGCTCGAGGATGCGGCGGTACTCGCGGTGGTTGCCGACGTAGGTCTCGAAGCCGGGCACGATGTTCAGCCGGGGCTTCCCGGGGGACTCGACCTTGTCGGCGTCCGCCGTCTTGCCCAGGAGGTCCAGGATGCCCTTGAGCATGCTGTCGTAGCCGGTGAGGTGTGAGCCCACGAAGCTCGGCGTGTGCGCGTACGGCACCGGGTAGTCGGCGGAGATCGCGCCCCTGTCCCGCGCCGCGCCGATGTAGGCGAACAGGTCCTCCCCGATCACCTCGGCCATGCAGGTGGTGCTGACCGCGACCATCTTGGGCTTGTACAGGGTGGTCGCGTTCTCGAGCGCCTCGACCAGGTTGTTCAGCCCGCCGAAGACGGCGGCGTCTTCGGTCATCGACGAGGATGCCGCCGGGACGGGCTCCTTGAAGTGCCGGGCGAAGTGGCTGCGGAAGTAGGCGACGCAGCCCTGCGAGCCGTGCACCAGGGGCATGGTGCCCTCGAAGCCGAGGCCCGCCAGGACCGCGCCGAGCGGCTGGCACGCCTTGGCCGGGTTGACGGTCAGCGCCTCCCGGGCGAAGTTCTTCTCCCGGTACTCCCAGCCGCGGGTCCACTCCAGGACCCGGGCGACCTCGGCGGCGTCGCTGCCGTTCTCGAACTCGCGCTTGCCCTCGAACTGCTCCTGGTAGACCTCGTCCTTGAACAGCTCGCTGTGGTCGAGGACCCGCAGCGGGACGGAACTGTTTGTTTCCGGAGTCGTCGTCACCGGACATCCTCCCTTCTACCGTGGCTGATGACTGCCGGCTGCCGCCGGCGGGAGCCGGACCGGCCGGTCAGAACACCTCTCCGGCCTTCGACCAGGGGGTCTCCAGGAGGTCCCAGGTCGGGCTGTTGATCGCAATGTCCATGTCACGGGCGAAGACCGCGAAGCCGTCCACGCCGTGGTATGGCCCGGAGTAGTCCCAGGAGTGCATCTGGCGGAACGGGACGCCCATCTTGTGGAAGACGTACTTCTCCTTGACGCCCGCGCCCATCAGGTCCGGCTTGAGCCGCTTGGCGAACTCCTCCAGCTCGAAGGCCGTCGGGTCGTCGTAGAGGACCACGCCCTCCGCGAGAGCGGGGTAGGTGCGGGTGTAGTCGTCCTTGTGCGCGAACTCGTAGCCGGTGCCGACGACCTCCATGCCGAGGTCCTCGTAGGCACCGATGGTGTGCCGGGGCCGTAGTCCGCCGACCGCGAGCATGACCCGCTTGCCTTCCAGGCGCGGCCGGAAGGCGTTCGTGATCTCGTCGAATCGGACCTGGTAGCGGGCGATCGCCGCCTCGGTCTTCTGCTTGATCTCGTCGTCGAAGAAAGCCGCGATCTTCCGCATCGAATCGACGATCTTGGTGGGACCGAAGAAGTTGAACTCGGTCCACGGAGTGCCGTAGCGCTCCTCCATGGTTGTGCAGATGTAGTTCATCGACCGGTAGCAGTGGATCAGGTTCAGCTTCGACAGGTGCGTCGAGGCCATCTCGTTGATCGTGCCGTCACCGGACCACTGGGCGATGACCCGCAGGCCCATCTCCTCCAGGATCTTCCGGGAGGCCCAGGCGTCGCCGCCGATGTTGTAGTCGCCGATGAGCGCGACGTCATACGGCGTCTGCTTGAAGGTGTTCCCGCCGGTGCCCAGCACGTGGTCGCGGACCGCGTCGTTGGCAATGTGGTGGCCGAGGGACTGGCTGACCCCGCGGAACCCCTCGCAGCGCACCGGGACGACTGGCAGCTCGAGCTTCTTCGAGGCCTTGCGGGAGACCGCCTCGATGTCATCGCCGATCAGACCAATCGGGCACTCGGACTGGACCGAGATCCCCTTGGCCAGCGGGAACAGCTCGGTGATCTCGTCGCAGACCGTCTCTAGCTTCGGGTCACCGCCGAAGACGATGTCCTTCTCCTGGAAGTCGGTCGTGAACTGCATCGCGGCAAAGTTGTTCACACCCCAGGGGCCGCGGGCGTAGTTGCGCCGGGTGGCCCAGGAGTACTGGCCACAGCCGACCGGGCCGTGGCTGATGTTGACGATGTCCTTGACCGGGCCCCACACCACGCCCTTGGAACCGGCGTAGGCGCAGCCGCGGATCGTCATGACCCCCGGGCGGGATTTGATGTTGGACTTGACCTCGCACTCCTTCGACCCATCGGGGTCGTTGGCCTTGAGGTGCTTGGCCCGGAACTTGGCCGTCTTCGCGGGGTAGTTCGACAGCACCTCGGCGATCATCGCCTCGGTCTCGGCCTTGATAGGTGCCGGCGTCGTCGTCATGGTCGGGACCTCATCCTCGACGGAGTCGGAGCAGGTGACAGGGTCAGGCGACAGCGGCGGCCTTGCCGATGATGGTCTCGTCCTCCTGCTCCATGATCCCGAACTCGATGAGGAGCTCCTCGAGCTCGTCCATGGTGATCGGCGTCGGGATGGTCTTCATGTCGTTGTCGACGATCTTCTTGGCGAGCTGCCGATACTGGTCGGCCTGCTCGTTCTTCGGGTCGTACTCGATGACCGTCATCCGGCGCAGCTCGGCGTGCTGCACGACGTTGTTACGCGGGATGAAGTGGATCATCTGGGTGTTGAGCCGGCGGGCGAGCTCAATGATCAGCTCGTCCTCGCGGTCGGTGTTACGGCTGTTGCAGATGAGCCCGCCGAGCCGGACACCGCCGGAGTGCGCGTACTTGAGGATGCCTCGGGCGATGTTGTTCGCCGCGTACATCGCCATCATCTCGCCGGAGGTGACAATGTAGATCTCCTGCGCCTTGCCCTGGCGGATCGGCATCGCGAACCCGCCGCAGACGACGTCACCGAGGACGTCGTAGGTGACGAAATCGAGGTCCTCGTAGGCGCCGGCTTCCTCCAGGTAGCTGATGGAGGTGATGACACCGCGGCCGGCGCAGCCCACACCGGGCTCCGGGCCGCCGGACTCGACGCACCTGATGCCCCACTGGCCCTCGACCAGGACCTCGTCGAGCTCCAGGTCCTCGACCGAGCCCTTCTCGGCGGCCAGCTGAATGACGGAGGTCTGGGCCTTGGAGTGCAGGATGAGCCGGGTCGAGTCGGCCTTGGGGTCGCAGCCAACGATCATGACCTTCTTGCCCATCTCGGCCATCGCCGCCATGGTGTTCTGCTGGGTGGTGGACTTTCCGATACCACCCTTGCCGTAGAACGCGATCTGGCGCATGCGGTGTTCCTCCTCGGAACGGTTGCCCAGCACAGGGGGCACCGGTGCCACGACCACGCCGATCGGGCAGGTCGGGCCGCTGGGCCCCTGGGCTGGAGTCGTGCCGCCGGCCGGGTTTGGCCAGGACATCGGCACAACCGTTAGTTGTTGATCGACCCCGTTGCGTCTGCCAGCCGGGTCCGGTCCCTGCCGGACCAGGCCTAGGACGGCGGGGCCTCCACTCGGGGGGCCGGCACTTCGGCCCGCCCGAGAAGTTCCTGGAAGTCACGGCCGTGCAGGCCGCGCTTCGTCTGGGTCGCCGTGGCCCGGACCCGCTCAAGCAGCGGCTCGATCTCGCTGTCGTCGGCGGTGATGCCGTACTGGGCCAGCGCGTGACGCACCGAGGCCCGGCCGCTGTGCTTCCCGAACGCGAGCCGCCGTTGCCCGCCGACTTCGGCGGGGTCGAACGGCTCGTAGGTCGACGGGTGTCGCAGCACGCCGTGGACGTGGATCCCCGACTCGTGCGCGAACACTGACTCACCGACCACCGCCTTGCCCACCGGCAGCGGGCGGCAGGCGGCCCGGGCCACCATCCGCGCGAGCCTGCGGAACGAGGTGGTGTCCAGGTCCACCGGCACCTTCAACAGGTGCCGCAGGGCCATCGCCACCTCCTCCAGCGGGGCGTTGCCGGCCCGCTCCCCCAGACCCAGCACCGTGGTGCTAACCCAGGTGAATCCGGCCTGAACCGCGGCGAGGGTGTTCGCGGTCGCCAGACCGAAGTCGTCGTGGGCGTGGATCTCCCACTCCCCCGGGACCGCCTGGACTAGCCGGCCGAGCCGGGTATAGGCGCTGACCGGGTCCAGCAGACCGACCGTGTCGGCCCAGCGGATCCGGGTGGCACCCCACTCGCGCAGCTCGCCGGCCAGCTCGATGACGAAGTTGTCGTCCGCGCGGGAGGCGTCCTCCAGGCCGACGCTGAACCGCAGCCCGCGGTCGGCCGCGTCGAAGACGCAATCGCGGATGCGGCGCCGCGCCCATCCCCGGTCCCGGCCCAGCTTGCTCTTCAGATGCAGGTCGGAGACGGGAATGGTTAGGTGCGCAGTGACAATTCCGCAGGACACCGCGGCATCGATGTCGCGGCGGTCGGCCCGGCACCACGCCACCACGCCGGCCTGAGGCTGCGTCGCGAGGATCTCCCGCAGGACATCCCGTTCGGCGGGTCCCATGGCAGGTATTCCGGCCTCGATCTGGTGTACGCCGATGGCGTCCAGAGCAGCGGCGATAGCAAGTTTCTCGGCTGCGGTGAATGCCACCCCAGGCGCCTGCTCGCCGTCGCGCAGGGTGGTGTCGCAAAACCTGACCGGCGCGGCCGGCTCGACCGTAGGCGTGGATGAGCTGGGAAAACGGGGACCGGGCACTGTCATCACCAGCCGTCGATCGAGAACAGAAGGCCATGGGCTCGCCCCCGAACAGTGGTTCTTCGTTTGTCCGGTGGCGACACGAAGAACACTAGGAGCCGTTTATTTCAGCCCTGCAAGCCCCGGTAACTTCGGCGTTAACAGGTATTCCGTCGGGATGACTGGAAGCTTCTCCCGAAAGATACCCCGAAGGATATTCGCAAGGAAAAATCTTTAATTAAAATTTTCCTGGAAACTTTCCCTCGTGGCGCCGCCCACATAGCTCCGGGCGCGCCGCCGAAGTGGTCCGGAGCACACGGTACGCCAGGAAGATCGCCCGATTACGGGGATCCCCCGATCCGCCGGAGCGGTGTAGATGACGGCAGCAAACGCCCCGTGCAGATGAGATGTTATCGGAACATTCGAACAAGAGTTTCAGCGAGGTACCTGCCGTGTTACGTACAGATGTCGGCGCTATCGATGCTGGTCACGGCGGATGAACAAGATGACTCACATTCATGTTGGCAGCTTCCCGGCCGCCGCGCGATCCCGATCATCAGGATTAACTTTTTCGAAACCGACAAGGTCCGTCGTGGGTGGACCTCACCCGGAGAGTCGGTTATCTTATGGATAACAGTTATTTTCCGCCGGGCGACGCCGGGCGACGCCGACCTGGCAGCACGCAGTGCTTTCCTATGGAGAGCGGAAGGAGCTGGGCGTGTCGGTTCGCGTATACGTGGAGCACTTGGGTTGCCAGTCGGGATGGTAGAGATGACGGACACGCAGATGGTCGGCGTGCCGTCCGACCCGCCGGGGACGTGGGAGGACCTGCGTGCGACCGTAGTAGGCAACAACGGTGTCTTCCGGATCAACATGGGGACACTGCGGGAGATCGGCGGCTATGGCCGGTTGGGTACCAACGTGCGGCAGATCCTGAGCCGGAACCTCGCCGGCATCGGTCTCGGGCACCTGCCCACGGAACTACCGTCCTACCAGGACAAAGAGGTTCTGCTCTTCCAGTTCGGCACACCGGCGGCAGAGATCGTCGAGGCGGTCCGGGAGGGCGCCTCCGACGGAGCTGAATCCGCGCTGATCAGGCTGAACTCCTCGCAGGACATCGCGAAGGTGCGCGACGCCTCACTCAAGGCTGTCGAGCTCCTCTCGATTCTGAACGACCGCTGCCGGGACTGCATGCGCCCGCTGCATTAAGCGACCGGTGGTCGTCACGCCTACGTTTGATCATGGCCACGAACCACGGCGTGGGAACGACGGCGACAAAGCGTCATCGTGGCGACGGCGCTGTCCCGCTTCACCCATGCCATCGCCCAGTGGAAGTGGCCATGTCGTGGCGGACAGTCGTGGCTGGCGGCACGGACCGGGACGGCGGGCGGCGTTTTCCAACGCCGCCCGCCGTCTTCGGCGTTGAACTCGCCGTTGCGCTCGGCATTGAACGCCATGGGACGATGCACCGTCGATCGAGTCCCGCATCACCGGGACGGCTCCCACATTCGCGGAGCGCACTTGCATTCGCCGGAACGCACCTGCACTGTCGGCCTGCCCCCGCATTTACCCGGCGCCCCGCATTGTTGTTGAGCGCCCGCTTTCACCGGACGCCGCTGCATTTGCATTTAGCGTCCGGAACAGGCGTGGATGCCCTCGGTAGCCACCCGGTCCGGCGTCCCGTAGCCGTGGCGTCGGGGGTGGAGCCAGGCCGCGATGCCGGTTGTTCCGGCCGGACCCGCCGACGGAGGCATGCGGGCGGGATTCGACGCCGGCAATCCGGCGGTTCGGCTGTTGTCGATCTTATCGATCGATATCGTCAAACCTATGAAGTTTGTCGCGCTCTCACTGATCATCAACTCACCCGATCCGAAAACGGGCGTTGTCATGAGTCAGCACGACAAACTGACCAGTGTGCTCGCCCAGGCGGAGCTGGTGGAGCAGCTTGGCTACGATGCGTACCAAATCGGCGAGAGGCATGGCGCGCCGTTCCTGTGTTCATCCCCCGCCGTCCTGCTGACCGCGCTGGCCGCCCGCACCAGTCGCGTCCGGCTACTCACCGGCGTGACCGTGCTCAGCATCCACGACCCGGTCCGGGTGGCGGAGGAATACGCGCTGCTCGACCATCTCAGCAGCGGACGGCTCGATCTCGTCGTCGGGAAGGGCAACCACGCTCCGCACTACTCCACCTTCGGGCTCGACCCCTCGGAACAATGGGACGTCCTTGCCGAAAAGTACGAGCTGCTGCGCCGGCTCTGGTCGGAGGAGGACGTGACCTGGTCGGGGCGGTACCGCACGCCGCTCGTCGACGTGACGACCCAGCCGCGCCCGTACCAGTCGAAGATCCGGGTGTGGCACGGCAGCGCGACCAGTCTGCAGACGACGGAGCTCGCGGCGCGTCACGGCGACCCGCTGTACTCGGCGAACGGTTTCTTCCGCATCGCGCGGTACCGGGACCTCATCGACCACTACCGGCAACGATGGGCCCACTACGGCCATCCGGGGAAGCCGCTGGTCGCCAGTGGCTTCCCGGCCCTGCTGATCCGGAAGACCTCGCAGGAGGCCCTGGAGGCCTACCGCCCGTTCTGGGACGCCCAGCGGGTGACGCCCGCGGCCACGCACAACAACTCCCCCTTCTGGGAGCTCGAGGAGTTCATCGAACACGGCTCGGCGCTCGTTGGCAGTCCCGAGCAGGTACTCGACAAGATCCAGCGGTTCACCGAGCTGTACGGCCAGCAGCTCACCGGTATCGGCGTCAACTCACTGCCGGTGGACTGGCAGCGCGAGCAGCTTGAGTGGTTCGCCGCCGACATCGCTCCCGAACTGCGTCGGGCGTATCCGAGCTCCCTCTGGGAGCCACAGGATTCGGCCCAGACCGCGGCGCGGGCTTCGGCACGGGCTTCGGCGCAGGTCCCGGTTGACTGACCCCGATCAGCCGAGGGATGTCGGCCGCCGCGGATCGCCGGCCGAGAGCCGACGACTGCTGACGGGGGTCCGCGGCACCACCCACAGGAACGCTCCGAACCCCGGATCGGTGGTCGCGCGACGCAACGCCGCCGACACCACGCGTACGTGAAAGGCTCCGCAGGAAACCGAGGAGCCTTTTTCCATACCGCAACCATGCCCCCAACCGACCAAGCGCCGCGACCGGCGCAGGCGTGCCGCTATAGCAAGTGATGAGTGAGCGCGCACTCGCGCTAACTCCAGCCGGCAGCCGAGCTAGCAGGCGGGCGCTAACTGTTAAAAGCGTATCAGCTAGCACGGCAATCACCACTCGACCACTTCTCGTCCGGCTTATCGAAGGTCAGTCCGTCTCGTCGGACCGATCCAGTGATACCACCGCCGCGCGCCGGGAAGATCGGGCGACCGCGCCGCACCGATCACAATGCACCTCCAGCCGCACATCCAGACATCCAGCCGACCATGAACCCGGCACCGAGGAGGAACGGTCCCTTCAGCGTCGTTGACCGACACCCGTTCCGGAGCACTCCAGCCGCGGTTCCAGCGCGAGGGATGCGCACCCCTACGGGGTAGTCCGACACCGGAAGCGGGGGTACCCCTTCTAGTCCCCTCATCGGGAGGTGTGCCATGGCCGGGAACATTCTCGGCTTCCCTGGACCACCGTTCCCTGTAGGCAGGTCGGGAATACGGATGACGGGGACAGCCGGGTACAGCGGAAGCAGCCCTACGAGCCCTCCACGAGCCCGCTACGGGGTTAGTCCGGGGTTAGCTCGGGGTTAGCTCGGGGGGGTTAGTCTGGGGGTAGTCCGGCTTGGGCGCCGGTTCCACCGTCAGCAGCCGCTGCCGCCGGCCATCGGCCGTCGGCGGCCGTGATTCTCCGCGGCTCGGCTACCCGGTCGGCTGCCTGGGGCAGCCGACCTGACGGCCCGCCGAGAGTTGCCGTTGTTTAATGTTGTGCGCTTTCGTTGCTTCAACGCGATTGCCCGATGTCATACGACGATGATCTGTTGTTGCGGGGGTGGACGCCAGTCGGATGATCGGCGGGGGTGCCGCCGAGGGATGCTGGGATTTCTTTGGGTCGCAGACGTGGGTGGACCGGGCGCGGGCAACCTGGCGCCCACGCCGGCGGTGAGATAGGTGTGTTGTCTGGCATGACAGTGGGTAGTGGTGGGGTTTCTGGCGACATTACCTGCCCACCTGTTGTGCCAAGGCAGTGTTCCTGTCGGTGCGGGTCGCCTACGTGCGGGAGGCCGGACTCTCGGGGTCGATGGTCGACATCGACCTGTTCGGGGTAGGCGAACCGGTGGCACCGGAGCGCCCGCGCCCCCGAGGCGGGCGGTGCGACCCGCACGGACCGATCAGGCGCGACCGCCTGTCGGGCATCACTTGTCCGCAGGACCCTTCTGCACGGCTCTTCTGCGGGTCGAGGCATGTACGCGGCACAGACGGACGGGTAGGAGTTGACTGACGGCACCTGGCTGCACCCGAGAGGACGAGGTGGACCGATGAGCCTGAGCATTCGCAACCGACTGACCGGAACCGTCACCGACATCACCGAAGGTGCGGTGATGAGCACCGTGACTGTCGATCTCTCCGGCGGGCAGACCGTCACCGCCGCGGTGACCCTTGACGCGGTCAAGGACCTCGACCTCTCGGTGGAGGCCACCGTCGAGATTCTGATCAAGTCCACCGAGGTGGCGCTGGCCACGGGCAGCGTGGACGGTCTGAGTATCCGTAACCGGCTGCGCGGCACGGTGTCCAGCCTGGAGACCGGCGGTGCCATGGCCGTCGCGCACATCGCCCTCGATGGTGGCGGCGAGCTCACCGCGGCGATCACCCTAGCCGCCGCGACCGACCTCGGTCTGGCCGCGGGTTCCTCGGTGACCGCCCTGGTCAAGTCGACGGAGGTGGCCCTCGCGGCAGCCTGACGGGACAGCCTGACGGGACCGGCCCCGCGCCCAACCGCGGAGTCGAGCCGGGTCTTGGTCCCGGGGCACGTTCGAACAGGGGAGAGACGCTGTGCGGGCGACCTTCATGGTGGGACGGATCGCTGGAGTCCGGATCGGGGTCCACTGGAGCGTGCTGCTCATCTTCGGCATCATCGCGTTCAGCCTCGCGCAGGGCCGCCTCCCACAGGTGTACCCGGGCCATGCCCTGGTGGTGTACTGGTTGGCGGCCCTTGCCGCCGCGGTGGTTTTCTTCGCCTCGCTGCTCGCCCACGAGGTGGCGCACGCCCTGGTGGCCCGGCGCAACGGGGTGGCCGTGGACGACATCGTGTTGTGGCTGCTGGGCGGGGTGGCCCGGCTGAAGTCGGAGGCGTCGAGCCCGGCAGCGGAGCTGCGGATCGCGGGTGTCGGCCCACTCGTCAGCCTTCTGCTGGGCGGGCTCTTCGTGCTGGGCGCCTGGCTGCTCGCCCTGGCGTCCGCGCCCGAACTCCTGGTCGAGGTGGTGGCCTGGCTGGCGGGCATCAACCTGCTGCTCGCCGTCTTCAACGCCTTTCCCGCCGCTCCGCTCGACGGTGGGCGGCTGCTGCGCGCCTTCCTGTGGTGGCGTACGGGAGATCGGCTGCGGGCGACCGCCGGGGCTACCGCAGCCGGACGCGTCCTCGGCTGGCTGCTCGTCGTTCTGGGACTCCTCGTGTTCATGAGAGGCGGCGGATTCGGCTGGCTCTGGCTGGCCCTGATCGGCTCGTTCCTCATCGCGGCCGCCACCGCCGAGGGACGGCAGGCGCAGTTGCGCTGTGTGCTCGCCGGCGTCCCGGTACATGACGCCATGACGACGAAGCCGCTCACGGTACCCGCGGCCCTGACCGTCGCGAACCTGCTGGCCGGCCCGCTGTACCGGTACCGGCACTCGGCGTTCCCGGTGACCGGCGAGGACGGAGCCCCGGTCGGGCTGGTGACCCTGGACGGCGCCAAGCAGGTGCCGCCGGAGAAGAGCGGCACGGTAACGGTAAGCGAGGTGATGGTGCCACTGTCGCGGACCACCATCGCGGGTCCCGACGACCCGCTGGCGGATCTGCTGCCGCGCATGGAGCCTGGCGCCGAGCACCGCGTCCTGGTGATGGACCAGGGCAGACTCGTCGGGATCCTGTCGCTGTCGGACATCAGCCGCATGGTGACGTGGCTGATGAACGCCGCCCCCGGGCCGCGCGAAGTCCCGTGACCGAATCCCACCGCCAACGCGGGCCTTCGGCTACCGCGGTTGGCGGCGGTCAGCGGAGATCGTCGGGTTCCCTGGCGGCATAGATCGCTGTTTCGGCGCGGATGGCGGCGGCCACGTTGCGGGCCGCCGCCGCGACCTCGGGGCCGAGTCCGAGGCCTGCTGAGAAGGTATGGCCGGAGATTGCGTAGATGACGAGATGCCGGGGAAGCCGGCCGAGTGTTCGGCTGATCTCGATGGTGTCCGCGAGGCCGAGCGCGTGGGTCGATGGCCCGACGAGATCCGCCGGCAGTGTGCGGTCGTTGGCCGGTAGGCGGTGCACGGTTCCGGGCAGGGCCGCGGAATGGGCGGCGTCGATGATCCAGACGGCGTCGGCCCCTTCCCAGGCGGCAAACAATCCTGTCGGCTCGCCGGCGCATTCGACCACGTCGATGCCAGGTGGGAGCGTGCAGCGTAGCTGATGCGCGACTGCCAGGCCGACGGCGTCGTCGTGTCGGTAGGGATTGCCGATCCCGATGACGGTCAGCCGTGCTCGATGTGGAGGGTCAGGAAGTGGGTTGCACATGAGATGCAGGGGTCGTAGTTGCGGATGGCCCGTTCGCAGCGCAGGGCGAGTTCGGGCTCTGGCAGGTCCATGAAGCGTTCCACCACGCCGCGCAGGTCTTCTTCGATCGGACGTTGGTTCTGGGCGGTTGGTGGCACGATCTTTGCGTCGAGGATGGTGCCGTTGTGGTCGATCGTGTAGCGGTGGTAGCGCAGGCCGCGGGGTGCCTCCGTGACCCCGTAGCCGGTTCCCGCCCGGGGCGGGGCCTCCAGCGCGGGGGGTCGGGCTCGGTGTAGTCCGCAATGATCCGCAGCGCCTCGTCGGCGGCGTGGACCATCTCGATGCAGCGCACGATGATGCTGCGGTAGGGGTTGCGCCGGTGGGCGCAGGCCGATCTCGGCGGCGGTCTCGCGGGCGGCGGGCGCCAGCCACTGCGCGCCCAGCGCGAAGCGAGCCAGCGGTCCGGTGAGGTAGGAGCCGCCCGCGGCCAGGGTCGAGTGCAGAGCGTTCGACCAGGGCACCTGTTCTTCGGTGAAGTGCCGGTCGTAGTCGGCCGGGGCGATGTCGAGGCCATCGGTGGAGGCGATCCGGCCGCGCTCAACGGGGTATTCGCCAGGTTGGTGGAGCGCGACGAAGGTCTGGTGGAGCTCGTCTTCGGGGAAGTCCAGGGCGGCGGTGAATCGGGCGGTGTCCCGGGCGATGTCTCGCGCCTGTTCCAGTTGCCCGACGAGCTCGGTCAGGTCGCGCCGGCGTGGTGCCCGGTACCAGCCGCCGACTCGCGCGTTGACGGGGTGGATCGCGCGGCCGCCGATGACCGTCATGAGCGTGTTGCCGGCCTTCTTCAGCGTAAGTCCCAGCTTGACCAGGGCGGGCTGGTCCTGGGCAAGGTGTAGTGCGCTGTCGTAGCCGAGGAAGTCCGGCAGGTGCAGCAGGAAGACGTGTAGCGCGTGACTCTCGATCCATTCACCGCAGTAGATGAGCCGCCGTAGGGCGGCGGGTGGGCCGGTGACCGTGATGCCACAGATCTGTTCGATGGCTGCCAGCGCGCTCATCTGGTAGGCGACCGGGCAGATCGCACCGCATCCGGCATGCGTGACCGGGCCGAGGCACGGCGTGCCGTGCGCGACCATCACGCACACCGTCCCGCGCCGTTTGCATTCGGTGCAGACGGAGGATGAGGAAATGTTCGGGCGTCGGCGAGCGAGGAACGCGCTGATGACTTCGAGGAGCTGGCGAGGGTTGACCGGGCAGCCCTGGAGTTCGAAGTCCACCCGGACGTGCGTGGAGATCGGGGTGGAGGTCGCCAACGTCGAGACGTACGCCGGGGTGGCGTAGACGGCCGCGAGGAAGTCGCCGACGTCGGCGAAGTTGCGGAGCGCCTGGATGCCGCCGGCGGTCGCGCAGGCGCCAATTGTGACCAGACGCCGAGACGCGGCCCGGACCTGGTGGATGCGTTCCACGTCCTGTTCGGTGGTGACCGAGCCCTCGACGAGGGAGAGGTCGTAGGGACCGTCGACGGTCGCGCTGGATGCCTCCAGGAAGTAGGAGACGTCGACCTCGCCGGTGAGCGAGAGCAGCTCATCTTCGCAGTTGAGCAGGGTGAGCTGGCAGCCGTCGCAGGAAGCGAACTTCCAGACGGCGAGCCGGGGCCTGGTTGGGCTGGTCGGCGTCGGCATCGGCATCACAGCTCCCGGACGGCGAGCAACGGTTCCAGGCGGTCGTAGCCGCAGACCGGTCCGTCCAGGCAGAGCATCAGCGGGCCGAGCTGGCAGCGGCCGCAGTGGCCGAGGCCGCAGTGCATGTTGCGTTCCAGGGACAGGTGGATGCGGTCGGCGGGTACGCCGGCGTCGACCAGGGCCCGCGCGGTCAGCCGCATCATGATCTCGGGTCCGCAGGTGAACGCGACGGTTCTGGCCGGATCGAAACGCACGTGCGGGAGAAGGGTGGTGACGACGCCGACCCGGCCGTCCCATCCGGGCTGCGCACCGTCGACGGTCACCAGGGCTTGGAGGTCGGTGCGGTCCTGCCAACCGGCCAGCTCCCGGCGGTAGAGGATGTCCGCGGGTGTACGGGTGCCGGCGAGCACGACCACGTTGCCGTAGTCGGCGCGCCGTCGCAGGAGCTGCCGGACGACCGGCCGCAGCGGCGCCAGCCCGAGCCCGCCCGCGACCACGACGACGTCCAGCCCGGCGGCGGCGCCTACCGGCCAGCCTCGCCCGAACGGGCCACGCACCCCGAGGACGTCGCCCGGGCGGGACGCGCAGATCGCTTCCGTCACCGCGCCGACCGCTCGGACGGTGTGCACAAGCGGGCCGTCGGTACCAGCCGTCACGGAGTCGTCGACCGTCACGGAGTCGTCGACCGTCACGAGGTCATCGCCTGTCGCCGGGCCGCAGCCCGTCACGGACAAGGGGACCTCGCCGACGCCGAAAGCGTAGACCATGGTGAACTGACCGGGTGCGGCGATGATCGGAGCGCCGGAGAGCGGTGCGAGTTCCAGGGTCCACGTGTCACCCGTCTCCTGGTGGCGGCGGGTCACCCGGAACGGCCGAGGGGTCATCTCCCCGGCCGCGCCGTCAGCCCTGGCCCGGGTTTGCGTAGACATCGAGCAGCCGCAACCGGGTGGCCTGCAAGCGCTCGATGAGCACCTGCGCAAGGTGGGACAGCACGTCGTAGCCCAGCGCCGGGTCCTGGGAGAACTTCCCGCGTAGGCAGGCACCGTCGATGGCGGTGGCGCGGACCAGCGAGAGGGCACGGGCGTCGAAATGGAGCCGGTACGGCGGGAACAGCCAGGACCAGCCCACCACATTGCCGGCTCCGACGGTCTCGACGGGGACCAGACCCCGGGTCGGGACGAAGGTTTCGATCGCGACCGTGCCGTGCCGGATGACGTAGAGGGTGTCGGCCGGGTCGCCTTCCCGCAGGAGTACGTCGCCCGGGCGGAAGACGGCGTGCCGGGCGCACCCGGCGAGGAGGGCGAGGTGGTCCGGGTGCATACCGGCGAAGACGCCGACCTCGCCGAGCGGTGCCTCAACCGACGTCATCGCCGGCCGCGGAGTTCGCCCGAATGGCGGTCAGTTCCTCGGTGACGTCGATGCCGACGGGGCACCAGGTGATGCACCGTCCGCAGCCGACGCATCCGGACGTTCCGAACTGGTCGTGCCAGGTGCCGAACTTGTGGGTCAACCACTGGCGGTAACGGGAGCGTCCGGAGACACGGACGTTGCCGCCGTGGATGTAGGAGTGGTCCAGCGAGAAGCAGGACTCCCAGCTGCGCCAGCGCTCCGCCTCACTTCCGGTGAGGTCGCTGACAATCTCGACGCCCCGAGGGGTGCCCGCCTCGACGAGCAACCGGTGGTCACTGGCCAGGATGTCGCTGAGGACCAGGTCGTAGCCCTCCCGCACCGCCGGGCCCGTGTTCATCGACACGCAGAAGCAGGTCCCACCCGGCTCGTGGCAGTTCACCGCGACGATGAACACATCGCTGCGGCGAGCAGCGTAGTCGCGGTCGGCGTGGCGCCCCCCGAGCAGGATCCGGTCCTGGATCGCGATGGCCTGCAGCTCACAGGAACGGACGCCGAGGAATGCCACCGCTGCCCGCGGTAGCGGTTCCTCCGCCACCTCGAAGCCGCCATCCTCGAAGCCGCCATCCTCGAAGCCGCCATCGCCGAAGCCACCATCGCCGTGGCGGCGGGTCTTCAGCAGGCGCAGCCGGGGCGGCAGCGGGTTCTGCTTCCACGAATGCGGCCCCACCACGTAACCGAACAGCGCCGCGTCGCGACGACGCTCGAGCCGGTAACGACCCGCCTCCTGGACATCGGTCCACCCCGCCGGGAGCTGTGCCGCGCTACTGATCTCGTCGTAGACGATCGCGCCGTCCCGCACCGTCGGGCCGACGACCTGGTACCCGCGTGCACGCAGCACATCGACGAGCGTCCCGAGCACCGCCGGCTCGACGATGAGCTCGGCCACACCCGCGTTCGTCACCCCACCCTCCACCCCCCGGACAGCGATAACCTTCCGTAGCGAGTTCCATACCCCTGGGTGCCGTCGGGGAGCATGCGCTTCAGGTGGGGATCTCCGCCCTGATAGCGGTGGACGCTGCGGACGGCCCGACCGCGCTCCGCGCCGCCGGCGGCGGGTTGTCGACCGGGCCTTGCTGGACCCGGCCCTGCTGAACCGGGCCCTGCTGGACCCGGCCCTGCTGAACCGGGCCCTGCTGGGATGTGCCTGTCCTCCTGGCGCCGCGGCGGCTGGAGTCGAAGACTGGACGGTATGAAGTCGTCGGCTGATCCCTGGGATAGGCCGGTACGGGTCGTCGGTGCCGCCGGTGGGGTGCTGTGGCGGCCCACGCGGGACGGGCGGCAGATCGCGGTCGTGCACCGGCCGCGGTATGACGACTGGTCCCTGCCCAAGGGCAAGCTGCGCCGGCGAGAACATCCGTTGCTCGGCGCGTTGCGGGAGGTCGAGGAGGAGACTGGTTGCCGGGCCAGGCTCGGGCCCCCGCTCGGCGAGTACCGCTACCTGACGGACGGCGGCAGGACGGTGAAGGCGGTCCGGTACTGGGGGATGCAGGCCCGTTCCGGCACGTTCGTCCCCACCCGGGAGGTGGACAGGCTTGCCTGGCTGGCGAAGGGGGAGGCGGCTCGCCGGGTCAGCTACGACACCGACCACCGCGTGCTCGCCGAGTTTGGTCGGCTGCCGGCGCCGACGGCCGCGCTCGTCGTCATCCGCCACGTTCGGGCCGCCCACCATCGGCGCTGGGACGGACCCGACCAGCTACGCCCGCTCGACGAGCGCGGCCGGGCCCAGGCGAGCGCACTGGTGCCGCTGCTGACCAGCCTGGGGATTCGCCTGCTGATCAGCGCCAACCTGCCCTGCTGCACCGCCACGCTCGCCCCGTACGCGCACACGGCCGGGCTCGCCATCGAACCGGAGCCGACGCTGGCGGACACCGGATATCCTGGATCGGAGGCGAGGGTGGTCGCTACCTTGATGGGGCTGGCGGCGTCCGGGACGCCGACGGCGGTCTGTAGCCAGCGCACCATCATTGCCGACCTGCTCCGACGACTCCTGGACGGCTGGTGCTGGCCGATCCCGGACCAGCTCGGGGTACGGGAAGGCGGCTTCTGGCTGCTGCACTGCCATCCCGGCAGGCTGGTCGCAGCGGAACGTCACGATCCCGTAGCATGATTCGCCTGACGGTGCGTGGTCGTCACGCATGCAGAGCTGAACCCGTCATCCTTTTCAGCCGGTGCCGCTGCGGGCCTCCTCGGGAGGGTGGCGGACCTCGGAGTCCGGTCCCGGGTAGACGAAGCTGACGTGCCCGGTGTCGGACCAGCGGACGGTGAACGGGGGGTCGCCGGCCGGCGAGCGCACCTCAAGGATCTCCCCAATGCGGTCCGGTTGCGTGACGGTGGGACGGTGGACAACCAGGGTGTCGCCGGGATGGGCGCGCATCGCCCTACGCCGGGGCGGCAGTCCGGGCGCCGGCTCGACGGGCTCCTCGCCGGTGGTAGCCAGCGGTGGGGCCTCGCGGTGGGGGGCAAAGACCTCATCGGCGAGCGGGTGTACCAGCTCGGCCATCTCATGCTCGGTGCGGATGAGCAGATCGTCGACGGACAGCAGGCCGACGAGCCGGCGGCCGTCGACGACCGGGAGCCGGCGGATCGCGTGGTCACGGAAGATTTCGTAGGCCCGTTCGAGGTCGACGCCGGACGGCACGGTGATGACCTCGGTGGTCATGAGGGCGTCGATCCGGCTGTCCGTCAGGATGCCGCGGGCAACGCCGCGTAGCACGATGTCGCGGTCAGTGACGATCCCGACCAGGCGATCGTTCTCCATGACGAGGAGCGCGCCCACGCCCTGCCGTTCCATCTGCGCCGCCGCGTCCCGGATCGTGGTGGACCGCTCCACGGTGACCGGCCGCCGGACGATCGTGCTACGGATGTCGGCCATGCTTACCCCCTCCAGGAAGGTGCTTGCCCCGGATGGTGACTCCTGGCTCCCCACTCGGGAGGAGACTCCCCGCACGGGATGAAGAAGCGGGCCGGCACCCGGGTGGGTAATAACGTCGCCCGGGGCCGCAGTCGGCCGGAGAGTTCGGGCCCTGCGACCGGGCGTCGTCGGGCGTCAGCCCTGCTCAACTGTGATCTTCCGGCCGGACGTCTCGGCTGGCTCGACCGGAACGCGGACTTCCAGGATGCCGTCCTTATAGGTCGCGGCTGCCCGGTCCGCCTTCGCCCCGGGCGGAAGCGCCACGGAACGACTGAACGCGCCATAGCGGAACTCGGTGCGGTACCCGCCGAGAGCCTTCTGACTTCGCGCCTCGTGCCGTTCGGCGTGTACCGCCAGCGTCCCTTCGGAGACGGTGACATCGACGTCTTTGTCCGGGTCGACGTCGGGGATCTCGGCGCGCAGGACGTAGGCGTCGTCCTCGGTGTACTCCTCGACCGGAACGTCAGCCCCGCGCCGGCCGAGCAGCTCCGCCGCGGACGTCCGTGCCTGCGACCAGGGCAGACCCAACAGATCGAACCAGTTCCGCCGGGGACGCTGGCGTTCCATGCTCGCCATCTGGTTGCTCCTTCCTGGCGGCCGGCGGCTGCCCGGCCCAGCCGGCACCGCACACGCCCGCCTGCCGGACGCCGCCGGCCCGTTGTAGACGGGCCCAGGTTCCACCGGATGAGCGTCGCCAGACGGTCGCCGAGTCGCGCGTGGTAAGGTGACAATCTTCTCTTCTCCATAGAAGAATGCAGATCGTCACCTAGTGTGTCCCGTCTGACCACTTTCAGTCTCTACCCATGCTTGGCTCGCCCGAACCACAGACCGGCCAGCTCCAGGCCCACGACGGGCTAGCTCACCCCGGCCGCTCCACCTCGGCAGGACGCCGATGATCGCCATCTATCCGCTCAGGTGCGCGCTGCCCCCGGTCGGATCACCCCCACGGGCGTGGGGAGGACCGCGGTGGTACCGGCCCGGCAGAGCGGGCAGGCACAGTAGTGACCAAAGCTTCACCGTATGCTTTCGCCTGGATCAGGGTTTCGATATGAAACTGCTCGCTACGCGGCACCGGGCATCCCTCCACCTGGCACCCGCTACCCCCGCACCGCCCGACGCCTCCCGCCCGGGCCCGTCCCGCACGGCCGTGTCCGCAGCCGACCTCGGGCTGCTGCTGCTCCGGATGACCTTCGGTCTGCTGCTCGCCGGGCACGGCGCGCAGAAGCTCTTCGGCCTGTTCGGTGGCCACGGCCTCACCGCGACCGGCAAGGGATTCGCCCAGCTGGGTTACCACCCCGGCACCTTCTTCGCCGGGCTGGCCGGCGCGTCCGAGTTCCTCGGCGGCCTCGGCCTGGCGGTGGGCCTGCTGACTCCGTTGGCGGCCGCGGCCGTGATCGGCGTGATGATCAACGCAATGATCGTGACCGCACCGAACGGACTGTGGGAAACCGACGGCGGCATGGAGTACCCGCTGTGCATCGCGGTGGTCGCGATCACGGTGGCGGCGGTCGGTGCCGGGCGGCTGGCGCTCGACCGCCTCTTCCGGCGGCGCGACGGCGGGCTGCCCGAGGCGGCCTTCGCCCTCGGCCTCGGCAGCATCAGCGCCGCCATCGTGCTGGCGGTCTAGACCGAACTTACGTGATCCTTCTCTGCCGAAAGCGGCCGTGGCCAGGGCGTTCGAAGAGTTCGAGTCGGCACGCTCGAACCAGCGTTCGAAAGTAGACTTACGTTTCCGACAACAACCACTCTTCCCTAGGGCCTGCAGACCACTGTCGCCCGTAAACGTAGCCAAACGACGACTCATTACCGTACTCTTACCTGTGACATAAGGTGAGGGAGTAGTGACGTGCTTTTGGATGGACCGGCAGCGCGCATCCCCGCCACCGCTGCGTCGACCGTCGGCACGTCGACCGTCGGCACGTCGACAGCCCATCCGCCGACGACCGCCTCGTCGACGCGAGACGCCGACCCGCTGCCAGAACCGTCGGCCCTCGGTCAAGCTGTCCTGCTCGGGATGGAGATCGACGGAGTCCAGCGACAGATCCAGCACCTGACCGACGTGCTGAAGCAGTTACGCCGCCACCGCCAGCACTGGGAAGCCGGTGGCCGGGCCGAGCAGAGTGTGGTCCGAGTGCTGGTCGGTATGGACGACGCAGGGTGGCACGTGCTGCCGGACCGACGGTGGCCAGGCACCCGCCGGGCCAACATCGACGTGATCGTGGTGGGGCCTGGCGGAGTCTTCGTGGTAGACGTGAAGAACTGGCGAGAGATCACCGTCGAACGCGGCCGGTTATGGCGTGGCGACGCCGCCGCGGACGACGACGTCCGCAAACTTCTGGATCAGACCGTAGCGGTGGAGGAGGTGCTGGTAGAGGCAGGTCTGCCACCGACCGAGGTGGTTCCGCTGCTGGTTCTGGCCAGGCGGAAAAACGTCCGGGCACAACTCGACCGGGTGACGGTGCTCGGCGAGCAGGACCTCACCCGCGACCTGGCGCGTCGTGGCGCACGCCTGGCACCGGACCTCGTCGAACAACTACTGGACCGTCTGGCACGCGGTTGCCCGCCGATGCCCCGCGCCACCACCGCCACCGCCACCGCCACCGCCACCGCCACCACGGTCGTCACGGTCACCGAGGCGCCGACCTCACGGTCTGTCCGCCGTCCGGTCGCGCGCCGGGCAGGTCCCTCTTCGAACGGTACGGCCGCGACCGGAAGCCCAGCCGCTATCGAGCGTCCCACTCGGGCCTACTGTCCAGCTCCGGCCGGGCGTCCGATTTCTTCCGAGCCGCTGTCGCCGCCCGAGCAATCGGTTCCACCAGATCAGGATGCCCTGCTGAGCCGCGAGGAGCTGTGGCAAGAACTTCTCGACGCCGCCGCCCGGGAGCCGATCGAGACGTGGATGACCTGGCTGCACCCGACGCAGGCCCGCCTGGCCGGCCGGCAGTGGTCGGGTCCGGCCCGCGTCCGCGGCGCGGCCGGTACCGGCAAGACGGTCGTCGCGTTGCACCGCGCCAAGTATCTGGCCGCCCGCGGGGAACGGGTGTTGTTTACCTCGCTGGTGCGCACGCTGGGGCCGGTCTACCGCGCCCTGCTGACCCGGATGGCCCCCGAGCACGTCGACCGGATCGAGTTCGCCACCGTCCACGCCGTCGCCGCACGTTGTCTTCGCGAACACGGCTTGGCAGACCGACACCAGCAGGAGGTCGCCGACACCTGTTTCTGGCGCGCCTGGGGGCAGGTCGGGCAGTTCTCGGTTCTGCCCGGGCTCGGCCTGGCTCCCGGGTACTGGAAGGACGAGATCGCGACAGTCGTCAAGGGCCGAGGCCTGACCGACTTCGAGCAGTACGCCAAGCTGGCACGCGTCGGGCGCAGCACTCCCTTGCAACCGACCCACCGACGTGCGGTGTGGGAGCTGTACGAACGGTACGAGCAGCTCCGGACAGAGCGCGGCGTCCTCGATCGCGACGACGTGCTGCTCCTGGCTCGCGACCTGGTGCGCGAGAGTTCCGGCACCCGGTACGACGCGGTGATCGTTGACGAGGTACAGGACCTGACGTGCGTCGGTCTGCAACTGCTGCATGCCTTCGTCGGCGACAAGCCGGACGGCCTGCTCGTGGTCGGCGATGGCCAGCAGTCCATCTATCCCGGCGGTTTCACCCTCGCCGAGGCCGGCGTCGCCGTCGTCGGACGCTCCACCGTGCTCGGGAGAAACTACCGTAATCGCGAGAAGATCCTGCGCTACGCCCAGGCGGTAGTCGCCGACGACAGCTTCGACGACCTCGACGGCGTCCAGGAACGCGGGCGGCGCGAGGTCGACGTCGACCGGCCGGGAGGCGAGATCCGCGAGGTCACGGTGTCGGGCACCGTGGCGCAGGATGCGGCGCTCTGCGAACACCTCGTGGAATTCCATGACAATCGGAACGTCCGTTACGGCGATATGGCGGTGCTCGTGCCGACGAACGCCGCGGCTGCGCGGTGGCTGCGCGTCCTCACCGATCGGGGCATTCCAGCGGTTTCCCTCAAGGAATATGACGGAACCAGCTGTGAGGCGGTCAAGGTCGGGACGTACCACCGGGTCAAGAGCCTCGACTTCGCCCACGTCTGTATTCCCGACCGCAACCTCTTCCCGAAGCCGTGGCGGCCGTCCGAGTCGGCCGACGCGTTTCGCGAGCGTACCCAGTTGGAACGCCGACAGATGTACGTGGCCATCACGAGGGCACGAGACAGCGTGTGGGCCGGTATTCGCGAGGTACCCGACTCGGACCACTCGATCCCCGCCGAGATCGGGCACAGCTCCAGGTAGGAACTCTGGAACGATCCCGCTTTCGTGGTCAGCACGTCCCCGACAACGAACTACGACATCTACGAGTACCTGCGGGTCGGCAACGGGATCGGCCCGGTGCACCGGTCATTCCTGCGGTTTGACACCAACGCGATCGAGGGCAAGCACGTCACCGCCGCGACACTGAAGCCGCCGCGGACCCGACGCTCGACCGCCGTGCGGGCCGGTGCCCGGCCCTCCGACGGGCCGCTCCACCCAGGGATGCCGTGTGTACACAATTCCGGGTCCACTTCGAAGCTGGTCAGCCCTGGCCTGTGGACGGAGATTGACCCAAATTTCCCGCGCATCCGGGCCTCCTTCCCGACCCGACCCGCGATTACGCCTTATCACCATCGCATACACTTCGGTTCAATTCCACCCAAAAGCGGACAGTGGTTAACTAGATTTGATATATTTGGGTAATATCCGCGCGCCACCGTCTCCGGCATGTGACGCTGCGTACGCGAGGTGCGATTCCATCACTGGCTCTGGGGGGAGAGGTGTTGTGGCGCTCATGCCTGTGACTCGGATGGTTGAACGGCCCCATCCGGAACAGGGAATACTGAGATCAAAGAAGCGATCGTTCCTGTCTATTGAGACGTCCACGCACCCGTTTACTGGTCCGATCGGGTAGAAAAATTGGCCAGGAGCGCGGCCGGCAGTCGAGAAAATTCCGGCCGGAACGTGCGGTGTTATCTCCACGCCGGCACACGCGGAGATGCCTCCTGCTGACTCCTGTTTGCCGATGGCCAGGTTTTTCTCGAAACCATACAAACCTACTCCAACCAGGAGAGGTTTCCCACACAAACTAGAATGGAGAAGACCATGGCGGAAATTGACCTCGGATTGGCCACGGACTGGGATGAGGGCGACACCCACGGCCGAATCAGGTTGAGGCAGAACCAGAAGTACCCGAACTCGCCCAAGAAGGATGTGCTCATCAGCTCGCCGGTGAGCATCGAACTCTCGGTCAACACAAACTACTCCACCTCTCAGGAAGCCGACAAGATCTTCTTCACGACCCACCACGGCAACCAGAAAAAGATCATCGCGATACTGGACTCCAACGGAGACCTCTACATCGCTGGCCGCGTGATCGAAGGGCAGTCGAACCTGTCCTACGAGTAGCCCGACAGCTCGGGGTGGGCCGGCGCCGCCGCGCCCACCCCGGCACGGACGTCGCTGCCGTGCTCGCCCCGCTGGGTCTGCGGCTGTCAGCAGCCAAGACCCGGGTAGTGCACACGAGCGACGGGTTCGACTTCCTGGGGTTCCGCATCCAGCGGCGCCGCAAGCGAGGCACGAACCAGTGGTACGTCTACACCTGCATCGCTGACCGGCCCCTCAAGGCGCTGAAGGAAAAGAGCGGCCACCCGATGAGCGTCACGTTCAGCCCGACGATGCCGCTGGTCGCCACCGGGGGTACCGACACCACCGTCCGGCTGTGGCAGCTGGCGTTCCCCGACCCGCCGCGGCTCGTCGCCGCCGTCGGCTACGGCCGGCGGATCAACCAGCAGTGGGCGCGGGCGGTGGCGTTCAGCCCGGACGGCACCCTGCTGGCCACCGCCGGCGCCGACCGCGTCACCGTCCTCTGGGACCTGTAAGCGCGTCCGGGACCTGTGAACGCTTGGGACCTGTGAACGCTTGGGACCTGTGGGTGCCGTAAGTGTCCCGGATCCGGGGCACTCCACCTGCGGACAACCCGGTGGCCGCTGCCAATGGTCCGATTTCGCAACAGTCGCGGGAGCTGCACGCTACTAGGGTCTGATCCGGGGTCGCGCGAAGGGCTCCAGGAGCGAACGGCCCCGGAGCCTACATCAGAACAACAGGAGGTACCGATGAAGGCGCTGGTATACCACGGGCCGGGCAAGAAGTCGTGGGAGGAAGTTCCCGACGCCACGATCCAGGAGCCTGGCGACGTCGTCGTCCGGGTCGACACCACCACGATCTGCGGGACCGACCTGCACATTCTTCAGGGCGACGTCGCGACCGTGACCGACGGCCGCATCCTCGGCCACGAGGCCGTCGGCACGATCATCGAGGTCGGCGACGCGGTCACGGCATTCCAGGTCGGTGACCGGGTGCTCGTTCCAGCGATCACGAAGTGCGGCCGCTGCGAGTACTGCCAGCGGGGAATTCCCTCGCACTGCCAGACCGTCGGGGGCATCGGCTGGATTTTCGGGCATCTGATCGACGGGACGCAGGCCGAGTTCGCCCGGGTCCCCTATGCCGACACCTCGCTGTACGCGGTGCCGGCGAACGTGGCCAACGAGCAGGCCATCTTCCTCGCCGACTCGCTGCCGACGGGCTACGAGGTCGGCGTGCTGGCCGGCAACGTGCGTCCGGGTGACACGGTCGCGGTGGTCGGGGCCGGGGCGGTGGGGCTCTCGGCGATTCTGACGACCAGCCTGTGGGGCGCGTCGAAGGTCATCGCGATCGACTCGAACAAGTTCCGGCTGGACAAGGCGCTGGAGTTCGGCGCCACCGATGTGGTGGAGGTCGGCCCCGGCACGGTCGCCGAAACCATCGCGCTCACCGACGGGCTCGGCGTCGATGTCGCCATCGAGGCGGTGGGCTATCCGGAGACGTTGCTGACGGCGGTGTCGCTGGTGCGGCCCGGCGGCACGATCGCCAACGTGGGTGTGCACGGCACGCCGGTGGAACTGCCGATGCAGGACCTGTGGATCCAGAACCTGAGCCTGACCATGGGGCTCGTCGACACCGTCTCGATCCCCACCCTGCTCAAAATGGTCGCCAGCGGCCGGATTCCGGCCGAGAAGATGGGCACGCACACGTTCACCTTCGATCAGGTGAACGAGGCCTACGAGGTGTTCCGGAACGCGGCGGCGAACGAGGCGCTGAAGGTTGTCATCAACCGGGTCTGAGCCCGTCTCCAGCCCGGGACGGTTCTGCGGCGGGGCGGGTTTGGTCGACCTTCTCCGCCGCCCGTCAGGCGATATAGCTGATGCCGAATGCGTCGATCTTGCGGTAGAGGGAGGAACGGGCGATACCGAGCATGGCGGCGGCCTTGTAGCGGTTGCCGCGGGACTCGTACAGCGCCTGGATGATCGCGTCGCACTGCGCGGCCTCAAGCATCGACATCTTGCGCGCTCTGCCCTGGAAACACAGCTGGGGCAGGTCCGGGGGCTGAACCTCTCCGATCGGCTTGCGCGTGACGACGTACCTGAGGACGTCCTGGAGCTCGCTGATGTTGCCGGGCCAGGCGTACCCCTCCAGGACCCGGATGACCTGCAGACTGAGCCGCAGCGAACGGCGTGCCGCGATTTTGTGCAGGATCGACAGCGCGATTTCCCCGATCTCGTCGGCCCGGTAGCGTAGGGCGGGCACCCGGGTGATCTCGTGGAAGTGCCGCAAGAGCAGCCCGTAAGGCCGGGTCGCGTCCACCGCCGGCGTGTCGATGCACCCGACGAGCAGCGGCGGCGAGGGCAGCGCGACCAGCGGTCGCAGCGTCTCGTCCAGGCACCGGGCGGCGATCGGGGTGAGCAGGTTCATCCCGCGCAGCACCAGCAGGTGCGGCCGGTCGCCGGCGCCGGTGAGCAGTCGCGTACCAGGAGGCGTCCGGGCGCTGCTCTGCTCGGGTGCGCCGCTCCGCTCAGCCGCAAACGATCTACAGTCCACGGTCACGACCCGACCCGACCCGTACGCCTGCCGGAACTCGTTGATCACCAGAGTCTGCTTGCCCACTCCCGGCTCGCCGATCAGCAGGTGGTTACGGCCCTGCTGGATGCTGACGACCACCTCCCGCCGCGCCCGCAGGAACGGGGACAGCAACTCCCGATTCGCCCGGATCCGCGCCTCGGCGTGCTCCTTCTGGGCGTGGCCGGGTCCTCTGAGGTCCTGCGCGTAGTCGCGTCGAACCATCGGTGCGACGTGCGAACCCTGACGCCGGACAGCCTCGGCCGGCTCGGCCGACCGCTGGGCACCGGTCGGCGCCCCCGTGAGCAGGCATCCGACCACGTCATCGCCGAGCTGGACCGCCTCGGTCACCACCTCGGCGCAGCCGCCGGAGGGCAGCTCCACATGCTGGCGGGCGAAATCCCGCAGCGACAGGCTCGCCAGCACCAGGTCGCTGAGCACCCGCAGGTCGCCGACCTCCAGGTGGCAGGCCGCGACGTTGGTCAGGACGTAGTCCCCGTCCGTGGCGAGCACCCAGGCCTTGTCCTGGCCGGCGTGGCCGGTACGGTCGTCCCCGCAGGCGCGGGCGAAGCGGTCGAGGATCGTCTGTGACCGCCGGTGGGGTTCAGCTGCCATCCGCTCGGTGACCTGACGGGCGAGCAGCTGCGCCACCGCAGGTTGCAGGGTCGTCTCGTCCGACTGGTGGCAGATGACCACCACCACGCCGCGGACGTCGCGGCTGTGCGGATCCACCACCAGCGCGGCGGCCTCGCCGAGACACCTCAGCTGGGAGTGGTAGTGCTCCGGACCGCTGATCGCGATATCGGTCTGGTCATGCAGGGAGATCGACGCGGCGGTGGTACCGACGGCCTGCTCGGCGTAACCGTAGCCGGGCACGAACAACACCCCGTCGAGCAGCCCGGCAAGGGCACGGTCGCCATCCCGGCGGACCCGCACCACCCCTGCGGTGTCGACCAGCACCAGCGAGGCGGCAACCTCGGCGCTCCCGGCGAGGAAGCCGTCGAACACCTCCTCGGCGCAGGTCACCAGAGGCGTAACCTCGGGGTGGCCCAGGAACCGTGCCCTGATGCGGTCAGGCTCGATGCCGTACGCGCGCGACCGCTCCCATGAGGCCAGCACGGCCGGCCGCACGACATCCCGCCAGACCACACCCTGCCCCGCGGTCAGAAACGACCGGCGCGCCGCCTCAACCTCGACGAGCCTCGGCATGCGGCAGAGTATAAGAGCACCGCAGTGGGCGTCACCTGAGCTTTATGCGCGTCGCGGGAGCTTTGCGGGTGGACCGGGCGGCTGGACCGCCTCCGGCGCGCCGAGCCGCGCGGCCCACCACCAGGTCAGGCCACGCAGGTCAGTGCAGCTCAGGTCAGCGGCCGGCGGAGGTCTCGGCGAGCTCCGCGTAGAAGATCCCGGTCGACTGCCGGGTCACGCTGCCGCCGGCCACGACCCGGTGCCGGCCGGCCGGCAGCAGACCGTTGGTCCAGCGGGTGAGGATCGTCCCCGAGAACACCTGCAACGCCCCGGGCACGACGGGCACCGGGATCCAGGTGCCGTCGGACCGCCACGCCGCATCGGGGGTCCGGGGGTCGCCCCCGGGCAGACATAACGGCTGATCGGAAGCCGCCCGAGGGGCGGCGAACAGCCGAAGCCAGCGCGTGGAGACGAGGGGACTTGAACCCCTAACCCCTGCCTTGCAAAGGCAGTGCTCTGCCAATTGAGCTACGCCCCCGAGGGACGCACTCCGGCCGGGACGGAACCATTCGACGATGACCACCTCGGCGAAGCGCTTCACAAGCGTACGGCATGACGGTCTCCTCGGACGTTGGTCCGGCACGGGAACCACCCGGGAACCATGGGGGGACACCGATGCTCGGGTTGATCCGATCTTCCGGCGATCACAGTGCCCGCCTACGACCATCGTGCCCCGCGGGAGCCCTGTGGATAACCGGGCCGCGACTCCCCCAACCGCCACCCTGTGGATAACCGGCCCGTCGGTCAGGACCGGCGCAGGGTCGGATCGATGAAGGCCAGCCGCTCCCGCACCTTGACCGCGAGATCCCGGAAGTCGGAGTAGCACCGCCGCACCGCGCTCTGCGTACCGCCGAGCGCGCCGTCTCCGGCCCGCAGTTCGAACATCGGCTTACGGGCGTCGTGCGCCAGCGGGATCAGGTTCGCGTAGTGCCCCAGAGTGGCGATCTCGAAGGAACGGTCGTGCGGTCCGGGGTTCCCGCTGGTGAGCACCGAGGTCGCGAACACCTCGGGAATCCGGTCGAGCCACCGGTCGTGCGCCTTTGCCGGCCGGTCGGTCCGCGTCGGCGGCTGCATCACGATGTACCCGATCGGCATCATCAGCCCGCGCGGAGCCGAGATGCGCGCGGGAATCTTCGGCAGCACCGTGCCCTGCCAGGTGGAACGCCACTCCCGCAGCGTGGGGCCGAGGTTGCGCAGCCCCCGCAGCGAGAACAGGTCCGCCACCAGTGGCATGAGCACGGTGTCGGCGGACAGCAGCGCGGCCCGGTTGATGGCCCCCAGATTGGGCCCCACGTCGATGAGCACGATCTCGGCGCCGACCAAGCGGGCACCATGGTCGATGACCCGGTGCAACGCCGTCGTCGTACGCAGCGCCGCAATGTCCTTGCCGAGGAAGCTGTTCGGCCAGGCGGCCGACAGCCGGTCCTCGAAGACGCTCAGCTCGACGTCACCGGGCAGCAGCCACAGGCCGTCCTCGATCGTCACCGGATCGAAGAGCGCGACGTCCCCGACCCCCTCCATGATCGGCCCAATCGCCGTCGCCATCGTCCCCGTACCGGGGACAATCCGAACCAGGCGCGCGTCGAGGTCGATGATGGACTTCGGCGCGGACGACGCGGTGACCTCCGGCTCCTCCCACAGCTGGGTCAGCTCGTCCTCGTCGAGGAACTGGGCGGTCAGGTTCGCCTGCGGATCGAGATCGACCGCGAGCACCCGGTGACCCATGCGCTGCAGCATGTGCGCCAGGTGGTAGGCAAGGGTCGTCTTACCGACGCCGCCCTTGTTGTTGAACAAGGCCATCGTGATCATGAAAAGCTCCGGCCGCGATCCCCACGTCGCCCGCGCGCCGCCTCACCCCAGTTGTCCCTGTTGTCCAACACGGCAGACATTGTCGCGCTAGCCGGAAACCTCAGAAGAAGCCCGCCCCGTCGCGGGTCCCGCCAGCCCGGTCCGGGACGCCGAGCAGCCGGCCGGTCAGTCCGAGAAAGCGCCGGTCATTCCCAGGGGGCGAGGGTGGGCCAGTCCGGCCGGTCCGGGTCCCGGCCGGCGAGCCAGCGCAGCGTCGGCCTGGTGGGCGCGTCGACGACCACGCGCCGCTGCCCGCGACCGACGGCGGTCGACGGCCGGTCTCCCGGCGCCAGCACGACGGTGATCTCCGAGGGTACTCGGGCCGGCAGCCCGCGCAGGGTCCACTCCCATTCGGCCTGGACATAGGCCGGGCTCAGGTCCGCCCAGCCGGGACCGCCGAGATCGGCGAGATCGAGGTCGACGAGGTGTATCTCGGTCTCCCGCCAGCGGAGGAAGACCAGATCAGCAAGGGTCGTCAGGCCATAGGTGGCGGTGTGCCCGAGACCCGTGCGCCAGACGTCGATCTGCACGCCGTCCCAGGCCCGCTCCAGCCGGGTCACCGCGGCCACCAGGTCGTCGCGGACCTGGGCGGCGGGCAGATCGCAACCGGCGGCGATGCCGTCCTCCCGCTGCTGCGCGCCCCCCGGGTACTGGGCCCGGATCCCACCGGCCCGGGCGGCTTCGACCATGCGGGTGTGACTGTCCGCGTTGCGGGCCAGGTGGGTGAGCAGGTGACCGACCGCCCAGCCCGGCAGGCCCGACGGACGGCGCACGACGACGTCGTCCAGCCGGCCGGCCACCTCCAGTAGACGCCGATGGGCCGCTGCACATCCGGCGAGCCGATCGTGCGGAACCACCGAGGGGAGGTAGGAGGGACCGGACGGCGGCGACGTGTCGATGCTCGACTCCTGAGCGATGCTCACACCCGCCCCGGAGTCGGCATCAGCTCCCGCGCCGGGGACGATGGCGTCGGACGGTCGGGGCGAGGTCGGGGTGGTCATGGTTCTACGGTGCCTCCCGACGCCACCACACGCCAGGTCAAGCCTCCTACCAGCGTCTTTACCCGCAGATTCCTTATAGTCGGCACACGCCACGCTCGAGATCCGGGCCGCGTCCGACGCTCCCTCGATGGCCGACGTAACGCGGTGGAAACAGCTCCGAGCGAAAATACCCAGAGGAAGATACGGAAAGCATGCACACGGATACCCGGCGGAAGGATGAGCGGATGTTCACAACTCCTCGCTTCCTGCAGGGCATTGTCCCCTTCGAGGGCAAAGGTCTGGATGTTCCGATTTCGCTTGGCTCGTCGTTCAGCTACGTCGTCCCAGCCGGCATCACCGCCCAGCCGCTCTACTTCCGGGGCGGCAACTCGACGGACGAACTGATCTGCCCGATCCTCCTGCGGAACGGGGTTCCCATGCGCTTCTTCCCGATCGGAGCGCGGGGTTCAATCCACGTGCCGCTGCGCGTCGTCGAGGATCTGGTGTCGGAGACGCACATCGAGCTGCACCTCGCCGCCCCGGCCGGGCTGGTCGGCACCCTGGTCGCCGACGTGGGCCTAGTCGAGCTCTGAGGCTGAGGCCCTGAGCTGGAAGCTTCGGCGGGCTGACCCCCCGGGCCGGGCTGGCACCCCGGCCTTGCCGCGGACCTCAGCGCCCGCCGGCCGGGGTGCCCGCCGCGGAGGTCGCCTCCCGCCAGAGGTCGATCTCCTCCTTGCCCCTGCTGCGGCGCCGGACGGCGGTCAGCGCGGCTCCGGCGCTCGCCAGTAGAGCCAGCACGGTCACCTTGCGAACCATCTCGTCTCCTTCGTAGGCCACCTTCACCCAACGGTATCCCGCCCGCCGGCACCGTGGCCGGACCGGGTCGCATCGCCCTGATCAACGTCACCGCAGGCTGATCAACGCCGCAGCAGGCCGCGCAGCCGGGATCGGGCCGGCCAGGACGGCGGGGGTCCCGACACCGCATAGGCCGGGAACACCCGCTCGGCCACGTCGACCAGCATCGCCACGTCGATGGGCCGAAGCACGACCCCGGCGGAGAGCACGTAGTCGGCCACCCCGGTGGCAGGCAGCAACAGCACGCCCTCGACGAGGGCCAGGCCGGCGGGAAGATCCGCGCGGGCGAAGGCCACGACCGGCTGGACCTCCAACTGCCAGCCCGCCGGCAGTTCCGCGAGGAGCTGCGCGGTGGCCTCCTCGCCCATCCACGCGACCAGCCCCAGCATCGCCCGCAACGGAACCTTGCCGGCCCAGACCCCGGCGGCGTTCTGGCGGATCGGTCCCGGATGGGCGTCGGTCTCGATCACCCAGGCCCCGGACGGCCCGATGACGAGATGGTCGATATTGCCGGCCGAGTCGGCCAGCGCGCGGTCGTGCAGGACGGTGTAGCCGGCCCGGACCAAACGGTCCAACGCCCGTGCGGTGCTGCGTTCGGCCTCCGCGTCCTCGCGCCAGGCCTCGATCTCCGGCGGGGACCGGAGAAACCGGGTCGCCGCGACGAGGACCACCACGACGGCCGAGATGATCGCGAGCTGCACGGCCACGAGCGCGGGCAGCCCGACCAGGAGGCTGACCACGGCGACGACGAGGGCGACGGCACCCGCTGTCGCCCCGGCGACGGCCATCGCCCGCCGTTTATGATCACCGCGCTCGGCGACGTACAGCTGCTTGCGCCGCAGGTACTCGGCCATGGCCGAACGTCCCGCTGACTGCCGATCGGACACGTCCGCGGTCACCACCTCCCGGCGCCGTCCCGACGCCGTTGCGCTCGGCGTTGTCTCCGGGCCCGGAACCGGCTCCGCCGTCAGTCAATCACGGCGTGCTACTGACTCCCGGTCCGTCCCGGTCACCATTCCATCGAATACACAACAGCGACAGGGTCAAGGGCGTGGAATATGCGAGGGAGAAGCACGTTGAAAACACATCTATACCACCCATCGGCGAGCTGGCCGAGGCGACACCGAGTACGGCGGCCGGGTAGGGGGCCGGCAGCGTAGGGGAGAACCCACCAGAGGCCGCCGCCGGGCGCGGTGTCGAACAGTTGCAGTGCCGGAGAGGAGCCACAGGATGCCACGCCACGTGACACCCGAGGGGATCCGGAATGACGAGCCGCAACCACCACACCCTCACTCACAGCCACAGCGGCGGGCGATCGACACCGACCAGGTACGGGCCTTCGCGGCCGGCTGCGTCACGCCGGTCCACGGGACAGGCGATGAGGCGGCCCGGGGGGACGGCCATAGGGATACCCGGGGGAACGGTGGCCCGACGGTACCGGGAGGATGCGTCGGCATCGAGACGGAGTGGCTGGTCGTCGACACGCAGGCGGTCCACTGCCTGATCCCGCCGGCCCGCACGCTGGCGTCCCTCGCCCGGATTCCCGGGACCACCCCGGGCCCCGGCGGGCCGGTCCTGCCCGGGGGCAGCCGCATCACCTTCGAGCCTGGCGGCCAGCTGGAGCTGTCCGGGCCGCCGGCCGAGCTCACCGCGGCCGTGCGGGCGACCTCCGCCGATCTGAACCTGGTCCGCTCCGCACTGGCGGTGGACGGCCTGGCCCTCGTCGGCATGGGGGTCGATCCCCTGCGCGTCGGGATGCGGCAGACCACCGCGTCCCGGTACGCGGCGATGGAGGAGCATTTCCGGACCGGGGGCGGGGCGTCCGGCACGGTGATGATGTGCTCGACCGCCTCCGTCCAGGTCAACCTGGACCTCGGCGGCTCGCCTGCCGAGGCGGCGCGGCGGTTCCAACTCGTCCACGCTCTCGGCCCGGTCCTCACCGCCCTGTTCGCCGCCTCACCCGCGTACGCCGGCCGCCGGACCGGATGGCGGTCGACCCGCCAGGCAGTGTGGGACGGCATCGACGCGAGCCGGACCCGGCCCGTCGCGGCCGCCCTCACGGCCCCGGGGTCCGGCGACACCGAGCCCGATCTCGTCGACCTGTGGGCGCGGTACCTGCTCGACGCCAAGCTGATGATGGTCGGGAATCCCGCTGGGACCGGCAACCCCAAAAACGATCATCATTTCGTCGCGGTCCGGGACGGCTCGACCTTCGGGGACTGGCTCGCCGGCCGCGGCCCGGTCACCCGTCCCCCGACCCGCGACGACCTCTCTTACCACGCGACCACGGTGTTCCCGCCGGTCCGACCGCGTGGCTGGTGGGAGCTGCGCTACCTCGACGCGCAACCAGGTGACGGCTGGCAGGCCGCCGTCGCGATGCCGACGGTACTGCTTGACGACCCGGTCGCCGCGGACGGAGCGTTCGAGGCGTGCCTGGCCGTCGCGCATCGCTGGCCGGCCGCGGCGATGCTCGGCATGGCCGACGAGCCCCTGCGACGCGCGGCGGTGCGCTGCGTCGACCTGGCCGTGAGCGCCCTGCGCCGCGGCGGCGCGACCGATCTCGCCGAGACGGTCGAGTCGTTCGCCGGGCGCTACCTCGACCGCGGCCGATGTCCGGCCGACGAACTGACCGAACGACTTCTCGCGATCGGCCCGGCCGGTCTGCTGCGTGAGGAGGCCCACCGGTGCGTCTCACTCGTCTGACCCAGTCCCCGGCCGACCCGGCCGACCCGGCCGACCCGGCCGACCCAGCCGACCGGGAGACCGCCGCCGCCCAGGAGGCGATGCCGACCCAGGAGGCGATGCCGACCCAGGAGGCGATGCCGACCCAGGAGGCGATGCCGACCCAGGAGGCGATGCCGATCACCGCCGACACCGTCGCCGACGCCCTCCGGGCCGCGCGCCGGCGTTCACTCACGTACACCGACATCGCCGCGGAGGATCTCCTCCGCCAGCACTCGCCGCTGATGTCCCCGCTGGTCTGGGACCTCGCTCACGTCGGCAACTACGAGGATCTCTGGCTGGTGCGCGCGCTGGCCGGCGGCACCGGGACGCGGCCGGGGCTCGACGACATCTACGACGCGTTCCGGCACAGCCGCGCGAGCCGCAGCCGACTGGCCCTGCTCGGCCCCGCCGAGACCAGGGCGTACCTGCACGAGGTCCGCGGCCGCACCCTCGACCTCCTCGACCGGTTCGGACCCGACCGGTTCGGACCCGACCGGTTCGGACCGGTGGCCGGCGCCACCGCGGAAACCGCTGCCGTACCGGAGCGGGAACGGCTGCTCGCCGACGGCTTCGTCTACGGCATGGTCGTGCAGCACGAGCACATGCACGACGAGACGATGCTCGCCACGCACCAGCTCCGCCAGGGACCGCCGGTACTCGCTCCCGGCGCGGCGCCACCGCCCGGCCGCCGGGTGCCGCGGCCGGAGGTCCTCGTGCCGGCCGGCGAGTTCACCCTCGGCACCAGCACCCATCCCTGGGCCTTCGACAACGAGGGTCCCGCCCACCGCGTCCACCTCCCCGCGTTCTGGATCGACACCATCCCCGTCTCCAACCGGGCGCAGATCGCCTTCATCGACGCCGACGGCTACGACGACGAGCGGCTCTGGTCGGCGGCGGGATGGGAATGGCGCCAGACGGAGGGCCTGAGCGCGCCCGCGTTCTGGTGGCGCGAGGGCGGCACCTGGCTGCGCCGCCGGTTCGGCCGGGTCGAGCCGGTTCCGCTCGACGAGCCGGTCCAGCACGTGTGCTGGTACGAGGCCGAGGCGCATGCCCGCTGGGCCGGCAAGCGGCTGCCGACCGAGGCCGAGTGGGAGAAGGCCGCCGCCTACGACCCGGTCACCGGACGTTCACGGCGGTATCCGTGGGGGGACACCGATCCGACTCCGGAGCGTGCCAACCTGGGCAACCGGACGAGCGGCCCGGCCCCCCTGGGGGCCTATCCCGCGGGCGCGAGTCCCTGCGGAGCCGAACAGATGATCGGGGACGTCTGGGAATGGACGGCGAGCGGGTTCACGCCGTACCCGGGCTTCGCGTCTTATCCCTACCGGGAGTACAGCGAGGTCTTCTTTCCGAAGGCCGGGCGGGAGTCGTCCTTCCGCGTCCTGCGCGGGGGCAGCTGGGCGACGGACGCCGTCGCCGTCCGCGCCACGTTCCGGAACTGGGACTACCCGATCCGCCGGCAGATCTTCGCCGGATTCCGGCTGGCCCGCGACGCCGGGTGACGAGCGAGCACGTGTGCGAAGGAGACCTCGGTGTGTCGGCACCTCGCCTGGATCGGAACGCCACGGACCCTGGCGGGGCTGACCCTGGAGCGTCCGTACAGCCTGCTGCGCCAGTCGTGGTCGCCGAGGCGGATGCGCCACGGCACGGTGAACGCCGACGGGTTCGGAGTCGGCTGGTACGCCCCGGCACTGCGGGCGGCGCCGGCCCGGTTCCGCCGGGCCGTGCCGATGTGGACGGACGCCTCGTACGCCTCGATCGCCGGCGCGGTCGCCTCCGGCTGCGTGCTGGCGGCCGTGCGTAGCGCCACCGTCGGCATGCCGGTCGAAGAGAGCGCGACGGCTCCCTTCACCGACGGCCACCGGCTGCTCAGCCACAACGGCCGGGTCGACCCGGTGGCCGTCCGGCGGATGCTGCGCGACCGGCCCGACGCTCCGGTCCCGGACTCGACGTGCGACTCCGCGCTGCTCGCCGCGCTGGTGTGGGAGCGCGCCGGGAAGCGTCCACTCGCCGAGGCGGTCGCCGAGGTCGTGCTGTCGCTGGACGCGGCGGGTCCGGGCGAGCGGGCCCGGCTGAACCTGCTGGTGGTGGATGGAACCCAGATCGTGGCGACCGCCTGGCGGGACAGCCTGTCATACCGGATGGAGAAAGATGGAGTCCTGGTCGCAAGCGAACCAGACGATGACGAACCGGGCTGGGTGGACGTTCCGGACCATCACCTCCTGGTAGCCGACACACACCAAGTCACTCTTCGTAACATGATCTCCTAGATCGGTTACCGTGGGTTGCACCACGTTGATGGAGGGCACATCCATGACACCAAGGACTCCGACAACCGCCCGGGCGGATGATGCCGTCCCTGAGGGGACGGGCGCGAACGGCACGGCGGAGATCCCGTTCCCGGGCCTCTCCGTCGACCGCCACCTGCACGAGTCGGATCGCACCGTCACGCTGGCCCGCGACGTTCTCGCCGGCCTCACCGCGAGCCCCCGCGAGCTGCCGCCGAAGTGGTTCTACGACACCACCGGCGGCATGCTGTTCGACAAGATCACCCGGTTGGCGGAGTACTACCCGACCCGGCGGGAACGGGCCATCCTGGTCAGTTACGCCGACGAGATCGCGGCGGCCTGTCCGGCCGACACCCTCATCGAGCTGGGATCGGGAACCTCCGACAAGACCAGGCTGCTGCTCGACGCGCTGCGGGCGGCCGGTAACCTCCGCCGCTTCATCCCCTTCGATGTCGACGAGGCAGCCCTGGTGCGGGCGGGTCGCGGGATCCTCACCACCTACCCGGGGCTCTCCGTGGCGGCCGTGGTCGGGGACTTCGAACGGCATCTGCACCAGCTGCCCCGAGGTGGCCACCGGCTGCTCGCCTTCCTCGGCGGCACGGTTGGCAATCTGCGCCCCGCGCAGCGGCAGAACCTCCTCCGTACGCTGCGCGGGCAGGCCGAGAGCTCCGACGCCCTGCTGCTGGGAACGGACCTCGTCAAGGACGTCGACCGCCTCGTCGCCGCGTACGACGACGGTGCCGGGGTCACCGCCGCCTTCAACCGCAATGTACTGACGGTGATCAACCGGGAGCTCGGGGGCGACTTCGACATCCGCGGATTCGCGCACGTGGCGATCTGGAACGCCGAGAACTCCTGGATCGAGATGCGGCTACGTTCCGTTCGGGAGCAGCGCGTCTCGATCGCGGCCCTCGCCGTCACGGCCGACTTCCAGCCGGGCGAGGAGATCCTCACCGAGATCAGCGCCAAGTTCACCCTGGACGGCATCGCCTCGGAGCTTGCGCTGGCGGGCTGGGCGGTGGCGCGGCAGTGGACGGATCCCGACGGGGATTTCGCCGTAACGCTCGCGACGCCGTCGTCCGCCCCCGCCGCCGTCCCGGTCTGAACCCGTCCCGGTCCGAGCCCGTCCCGGTCCGAACCCGGTCCGAGCCGGGCCCGCTCGGACGCCTCGTCAGCCGCCGAGCAGACCGACGTCGCGCGCGGCACCGGTGGAGGCCGAGGTCGCCATCGCCGCATAGGCCCGCAGCGCCATGGACACCGGCCGCTCCCGCCCCGTGGGACGGTAGCCGCCGGCCGCCTCCAGCGCCGCGCGTCGGCTCGCCAATTCCTCGTCGGAGACCACGAGCTCCAGCCGGCGGGCCGGGATGTCGATCTCGATGATGTCCCCGTCGCGGACCAGGGCGATCGTCCCGCCGTGGGCCGCCTCCGGGGAGACGTGACCGATCGACAGTCCGGAGCTCCCGCCGGAGAACCGGCCGTCGGTGATCAGAGCGCACTTCGGGCCGAGACCGCGACCCTTGAGGAACGCGGTGGGGTAGAGCATCTCCTGCATCCCCGGGCCACCGCGGGGGCCCTCGTAGCGGACGATGATCACATCCCCGGCCTTGACCCGCCCGGTGAGGATGGCGTCGACCGCCTCCTCCTGGCTCTCGACCACGAGCGCCGGGCCGCGGAAGGCCCACTGGCTCTCGTCCACGCCGGCCGTCTTCACGACGGCGCCCTCGATGGCCAGGTTGCCGAACAGCACCGCGAGCCCACCCTCGGCGGAGTAGGCGTGCTCGACCGAACGGATGCAGCCGTCTCTGGCGTCGGTGTCGAGGGTGTCCCACCGATTGGTGGAGCTGAACGGCTCAATCGTGCGCACGCCACCCGGCGCCGCGTGGAACAGCTCGATCGCGCCCGGCGAGGGGCTCGGGCCGCGGACGTCCCAGCGGTCGAGGAACTCGCGCAGGCTCGCCGAGTGCACCGTGTGCGGGTCCGGGTCGAGCAGCCCGGCCCGGTCGAGCTCGCCGAGGATCGCGGGGATGCCGCCCGCCCGGTGGACGTCCTCCAGGTAGTAACGGGTGGAGCTCGGCGCCACCTTGCACAGGCAGGGGACGGTGCGGGAGATCCGGTCGATGTCGGCGAGGGTGATGTCGACGCCGGCCTCGACAGCGGCAGCCAGCAGATGCAGCACGGTGTTCGTCGAGCCGCCCATCGCCACGTCGACCGCGAAGGCGTTGCGGAAGGCGGCGGCGGTCGCGATCGACCGGGGCAGGACCGCCTCATCGTCCTTCTCGTAGTAGCGCCGCGCCAGGTCGACCACGAGACGCCCGGCCTCGACGAACAGCTCACGGCGGGCGGCGGCGGTGGCCAGGGTCGACCCGTTGCCGGGCAGGGACAGCCCGATCGCCTCGGTCAGGCAGTTCATCGAGTTCGCCGTGAACATGCCGGAGCAGGATCCGCACGTCGGGCAGGCCGAACGCTCGATCATCGACAGGTCGCCGTCCGAGATGTCCGGGTTGACCGCCGCCGACATCGCGGTGATGAGGTCCAGCCTGGACCGGGCCGTGCCGCCGGAGATGACCGCATTGCCCGACTCCATCGCCCCGCCGGAGACGAACACGGTCGGGATGTTCAGCCGCAGTGCCGCGAGCAGCATCCCCGGGGTGATCTTGTCGCAGTTGGAGATGCAGACCAGGGCGTCGGCGCAGTGGGCGTTCACCATGTACTCGACGCTGTCGGCGATGAGCTCACGGGACGGCAGCGAGTAGAGCATCCCGCCGTGCCCCATCGCGATGCCGTCGTCCACGGCGATGGTGTTGAACTCGCGCGCCACCCCACCGGCCTCGGCCACCGCCCCGGCCACCAGCGGGCCAAGGTCACGCAGGTGCACATGCCCCGGAACGAACTCGGTGAAGCTGTTGGCCACGGCGACGATCGGCTTGCCGAAGTCATCGTCGGTCATCCCGGTCGCGCGCCACAGGGCGCGGGCGCCGGCCATGTTCCGGCCGTGGGTGGTGGTACGGGAGCGCAGGGCGGGCATCTCGACCTCGAAGATCAATTCAACGGCGCTGCTGGCGGGGACCGCCGGCACTGGCAGACGATGACACGACGGTACGCCACCGCACGGACGGGTCCAGCCGGCCGTGTCGCGGGGCCCGGCCAGCCGGGCGGCGAACGGCGAGCGACGGGATCAGGGGCCAAAGACCAGGGATGAGACCCGGAATCAAGGACCCGGAATCAGGAATCAGGGCCCGCTTCGGCGGGGGGCGGGGACGGGGGCGCGTCGGGTGGTAGATCCCCCAGTCTGGGCCCGCTGGGCGGAACGGCCCAGGGGTAGCCGGCGATCCGCCGACCGGCCCCGCGGTCGCTGTCCGGCGCCGGTGGACGACCCGCAGGCCCCGGCTGATACCCCGACCGATGCCCCGACTGGCTGGGGCGACCGGGATCACCCGCCCCGCCTGCCGGGTCGTCTCCTCCCCCGCCCGGGCCGGGCTGATCCGGCCGCGTAGGCGAATATCCGGCGGCCTCGGGATACCCGGACGGACCTCGCGCGACCGGCCCGGTCTGCGGCCTGGGGGGGTACGGGTGGCCGGGCTGATGCGGATAACCCGACGGCACCGGTGGACCGGGATAACCCGGCTGCCCCGGCTGGACCGGGCCGTCACGGCGCATGCTCGCCACCTGCCGCGTGCCCAGTGGCCGGTGCCGGCGCCACTGCCGCCGGACAGCCCAGACGAGGGCCAGGGATGCGACGGCGCCGGCCGCCGGCGCGACGTCGTGGCCGGCGTCCAGCACCAGCAGGTAGAGGGCCATCAGCCCGCTGAAGACGTAGCCGGTGACGAAGAACGCGAAGGGCCGCAGGTTCAGCCGGCTCACCACGTCCGTGTTCCGAAGCAGGATCGCCGGTACCAGCCAGATGAGGAAACCGAAGAAGAGCGCCGTGAGCGGCGCGAAAAACAGGTACCCGAAGAACGCTGTCATGATCAGAAGTCCGGCGGTCGTCGAGGGTCAGGCCGGGTCGGGACCGGCGGGGACGTCCGCGCTGTGCGCCACCGTCGGGGTGCCGTCGAAGTACGGGCCGAGGGCGGCGCGCCAGCGGGCAAACCGCTCCGACTCCCGGAAGTTCGTCAGATGGGCGTCCAGGCTGTCCCACTCGACGAGCAGCACGAAACTCGACGGTGACTCGACCCCCCGGGTCATCCGCGCGGAACGACAGCCCGGCGTGCCGACGAGCTCCGCACGCACCCCGTGATACGCGGCGACGAAATCGTCTTCGCTGCCCGGTTTGATGTCGAACCGGGCGACTTCGAGGACCGCTCCGGCGGGCTGCCCGCCGTCCCGCCCCTCACTCGCCATGGATGATCCTGAAACTCATACCGCCCAGTCTGGCACCATCGGAAGATCGCGGTCCGCCAACATGGACCATGACCACGCCAAACACACCCGGGCGCCCACCCGGCCCGCCGCCGGGCCGCTGGCGCTCTCCACCCGTGGGCCTCGTCCCGCCCCCGGGCCGAGAATTCAGTTCGCCATGTCGACGAACCGTGAGTAATGGCCCTGGAAGGCGACGGTGACGGTGCCGGTCGGCCCGTTGCGGTGCTTGGCGATGATGAGGTCCGCCTCGCCGGCACGCGCCGACTCCTTCTCGACCGTGTCCTCCCGGTACAGCAGGATCACTGCGTCGGCGTCCTGCTCCAGGCTTCCGGACTCGCGCAGGTCGGAGACCTGGGGACGCTTGTCGGCCCGCTGCTCGGAGGCGCGGTTGAGCTGGGAGATGGCGACCACCGGAACGTCGAGCTCCTTGGCGAGCAGCTTCAGCGACCGCGAGATCTCGCTGACCTCCTGCTGACGGTTCTCCACCTTCTTGGGCGACGACATCAGCTGCAGGTAGTCGAGGATCACCAGGCGCAGCTCGTTGCGCTGCTTCAACCGCCGGGCCTTCGCCCGGACCTCCATCATCGTCAGGTGCGGGCTGTCGTCGATGAACAGCGGGGCCGCCGCGACCTCGCCTATCCGGCGGGCCAGGCGACCCCAGTCGTCATCGGTGAGCCGGCCCGTGCGGATGTTCTGCAGGGACACCCGCGCCTCCGCGGACAACAGCCGCATGGTGATCTCCATGCGGCTCATCTCCAGCGAGAAGATGACCGACGCCATCCCGTTCTTGATCGACGCCGCCCGGGCGAAGTCCAGGCCGAGGGTCGACTTGCCCACGGCCGGCCTGGCCGCGACGATCCACAGCTGGCCGCCGTGCAGGCCGTTGGTCAGCTCGTCGAGGTCGACGAAACCGGTGGGCACCCCGGTCAGCGAACCGTCATGCCCCTGGATGGACTCGATCTCCTCCAGCGCCGGGTTGAGCAGCTCCCCCAGCGGCAGGTAGTCCTCGTTCGTCCGGCGCTCGGTCACCTCGTATACGGCCGCCTGGGCGCGGTCGACGACGTCGCTGACGTCCGGAGCCGCGCCGTAGGCGAGCTGCACGATGCGGGTGCCGGCCTCCGCGAGGCGGCGCAGGACCGCCTTCTCCGCGACGATACGGGCGTAGTACCCGGCGTTGGCCGCGGTGGGCACGCTCGAGATGAGGGTGTGCATGTAGGCCGGACCGCCCACCCGCTCGAGCAGATCGCGGCGGCCGAGCTCGGCGGCGACGCTGATGACGTCCGCAGGCTCCCCCCGGCCGTAGAGATCGCCGATGACCTCGTACACGAGGCCGTGCGCGGGACGGTAGAAGTCACCCGTCTGCAGAACCTCGACGACGTCGGCGATGGCGTCTTTCGACAGCAGCATGCCGCCGAGCACGCTCTGCTCGGCGGGCAGGTCGTGCGGAGGAGTCCGGTCGAACTCCGTACTCCCACCGGAACCACGCGAGATCTCGGTGACGCTCACGACGCACCCTCCCGGGACTCCCGTAGACCCGCATTCGAACGTATGTTCGTACAGATCGGAATCGCTGTCAACGGACCGCTCCGCCCCCGGTCAGCCGGGAGCTCCCAGCAGGGACCGGGCGGGCGGCCTCCGGTGAGCCTCTCGCCGGGCGCCGCCCGCGTCACCGAAGGAGACCTGGCCCGATCAGGCTAGAAGTACCTTCCTCAGTCTGGAGGGTCCGACCTTACGGACCGGCGGGCACCCCCACCAAAAAGTTATCCACAGGCCCTTGTGGAAAAGCTGTGGGCAACCGGCCGGAACCTGGGGAGGACATCGGGACGGAAACCGGAAACCTGTGGACACCCGAGACCACAGCCTCGACGAAACCCAGCTGGCAGGCGCCCGCATCGCGAGTGCCCTGTGGATAAGAAAAAGTTTCGGATCTGCTCGTCGCCCCTTGCCCCACGCACAACGAACTCCCCTGGCCGGCCGCCTGAGACGGTCGGCCAGGGGAGCCGGTACAGCGAGCGCGGCGGTACAGCGGGAGAAACGGCGGACGCCGCCGTCAGACCCGCCCGGCCTCGGGCCCATCCGGCCGCGATCAGGCCCGCCCAGCCCTGGTCAGGCCTGCGTGACCTGGAGCTTCACGGTCGCGGTCACCTCGGGGTGCAGATGCACGGCGACGGTGTAGGCGCCCAGGGACTTGATCGGCGTGGTGAGCTCGACACGGCGCCGGTCGAGCTCGGGGCCACCCGCGGCGGTCACCGCCTCCACCACGTCGGCCGCCGTTACGGAACCGAACAGGCGGCCTTCCTTGCCCGCCCGGCTGGTCAGCTCGACCTTGAGGCCACCGAGCTGACCGGCGATCTCCTGAGCGTGCCCGAGATCGCGGACCGCGCGGGCCGACCGGGCCCGCTTGATCTGCTCGACCTGACGCTCCGCGCCCTTGGTCGCGAGGATCGCGTACCGGCGGGGCACGAGGTAGTTGCGCCCGTACCCGTTCGCGACCTCCACGATGTCACCCGGGCTACCGAGACCGGGGACCTCCTGGGTCAGGATGAGCTTCATCACCACCCCCTACCGGGCCGAGGCGGTGTAGGGCAGCAGCGCCATCTCGCGGCTGTTCTTCACCGCCGTCGCCACGTCGCGCTGGTGCTGGCTGCAGTTACCGCTCACCCGACGGGCCCGGATCTTGCCCCGGTCGGAGATGTACTTGCGCAGCAGCGAAGTGTCCTTGAAGTCGATGTAGTCGACCTTGTCCTTGCAGAAAACGCAAACCTTCTTCTTGGGCTTGCGCACGGCCGCCTTGGCCATGGGTGTGCTCCTACCTCGTTGTGTCGTTCGCGAGGACGACGACCGGCCGCTCAAAACGGTGGCTCGTCGGAGTAGCCGCCGGCCGGTTGCGACCAGGGGTCATCGATGGGTGCTCCACCACTACCGCCGCCGTAGCTGCCGGCCGGAGCGCCCGCGGGAACACCGGCGGGGGCGCCGGGGGGGGCGCCGTAGCCGCCTCCGCCACCGCCCCCGTAACTGCTGCCACCACCGCCGCGCGCGGCCTTGACGACCTTGGCGGTGGCGTAGCGCAGGCTCGGGCCGATCTCGTCGACATCGAGCTCGATCACGGTACGCTTCTCACCCTCGCGGGTCTCGAACGACCGCTGCTTGAGGCGGCCGGTGACGATGACCCGAGCGCCCTTCTGCAGCGACTCGGCGACGTGCTCCGCCGCCTGGCGCCAGATGGAGCAGCGCAGGAACAGCGCCTCGCCGTCCTTCCACTCGTTGGTCTGGCGGTCGAGGGTGCGCGGCGTGGAGGCGACGGTGAAGCTGGCGACCGCGGCACCGTTCGGGGTGAACCTCAGTTCGGGGTCGTTGGCTAGGTTGCCGACGACAGTGATGACGGTTTCACCAGCCATGGGCACTCTCCCGGAGATCGGCGGCCCACGACGGCACGGGGACTGCCGTCGCCGCGGACCGGATCACGCCGCCGCCCGGCGGCTCTGACGTGGCTTCTTCGGCTCTGGAAGCCGGATGACCTTGGTGCGGATGACCGACTCATTGAGGACGAGCTGACGGTCGAGCTCGGCGACGACGTCGGGCTCCGCATGCAGGTCGATGACGGCGTAGATGCCTTCGTAACTCTTGGCGATCTCGTAGGCGAGCCGGCGCCGGCCCCAGACATCGACCTTCTCCACCACGCCGCCGCCCTGACGGACGACACCGAGGTACTGGTCGAGAGAGGGCGCGACGGTGCGTTCCTCGAGGTCAGCATCGAGGATCACCATGAGCTCATAATGACGTGCCAAGACTGAACCCACCTCCTGTGGACTCTGGCGGCCACGGATCTTCCGCGGCAGGAGGGACCGCGACCGGAACCTGTGCCGTCTCGAACGTGCTCGACGCGATGGATCCGAGAGGGGACCGCCCGTCAGCACATCCGGACGATCATCAGTGCACGAGGGCCACCCGGAAGCGCACCGACCAATCATGACGAGTGGTCGGCCTGGACCAGCGGATGGACACACGTACGCCGGCGCACGGTATGTCCAGCCGAGCTTACTCGATTCCTCCGGGGGCCCTGGCGGCCCCGACCACGAGAACCACGCGAAGCCACGCCGTGAACACCCCGGCGAGGCAGACGAGGTTCACCGTGATCAGGAGGCCACGCATGTGCCGGGAGGGGGAGGGGTCCGCGAGGGCGAACACAAGCGCCGCGAGCGCCGCGGCGACCGCGACCACCGCGAGCATGCGGGCAGCCGGCCGCGGACCGACGCGCCCGGACCCGGAACCGCCGTGGCCGCCCGGGGAAGAGTCGTGGCCGTCCCCGGACGGGTCGCCGCCGACGTCCCCGGTGCCGGGCTGACCCGGCTGGGCATCCTGCATGTCCACAGCATCGCCTCCCGTAGTCCCAAACGCCGAAGGCGAGGTGACGGAAACCCCGCACGGCGCCCCATGCCAGGGGCTCCCGCACGGCGCCAAAGGCGCCGCCCAACCTCGACGGCTCCCCCAGGAACCTCGCCGAAGGCGAGGTGACGGAAACCCCGCACGGCGCCCCATGCCAGGGGCCCCCGCACTGCGCCGAAGGCGCCGCCCAACCTCGACGGCTCCCCCAGGAACCTCGCCGAAGGCGAGGTGACGGAAACCCCGCACGGCGCCCCATGCCAGGGGCCCCCGCACTGCGCCGAAGGCGCCGTGCGGGGAAAGGCTAGTCCACCCACTGCCCCTGCGTGAAGGCGACGACCAGGGCTGCCATGATCGGTGTACAGATACAGAGATATACCGACTGTACCCAGCTCTGCCGCGCGGCGGCTCGCGCGAGCATCAGATACAACGGAAAGGCCACCAGAATTCCACGGATTCCCGATGCATAATAATTCGTGCAGGCCATTATCGCGGTCATCACGCCGAGGAAAGTCGCCTCACCCCACCGTCTCCCGGCCAGCAGGATGATGGTCAGCAGCACCCCGACGACCACCGCGAGCAGTTCCCCGCGCCAGAACCAGACGAAGGTCGACGCACCGTTGCCATCCGTGGCCGATGCCCAGGTGGCGGCCCAGCCCGACCAGGGCCAGTCGAGGCCTCGGTGCCAGCCGTCCCGCATCGCGTCCGTGTAGGAGCCCCAGCCCCCGGTGCGAATCCTGAGATAGCCCAGATAGGCGAGGACGGGGATGGGTGGAAGCCCCAGCGACAACGCCGGCCAGGCGAACACCGGGAGGCCGGCGGAGCGCCGGCTCGCGACGTACTGCACGGCCAATGCGATCCCGAAGGGAATACCGCTGATCCTGGCGGATGCTGCCCCGGCGCCCAGCAGGCCGGCCAACCACCAGCGGCGGCGGCGTGCCGCCAGCCAGGACGCCGTAGCGAACCCGAGGAAGATACCCTCCGAGTAGGCGGCGAACAGGAACACCGCGTAGGGGAAGCAGATAAGGCTGAGGACGGCGAACCGCGCCGCGGGCTTGCCGACCTCGTCCGCGGCCAACCGCCACAGCGCGGCGACCGCGACCGCACCGGCGAGGAACGACACGACCAGACCCGCGACGATCCAGTCCGGAACGACGATATGGACGATCCGCATCGCGATCGGGAGGCCGGGAAAGTCGACTTCTGTCCGGTCCGAGTAGGCGGGGGAGAGATAGCCGTACCGGGCGACCTTCGTGAACAGGCCGACATCCCACCGGTCCCAGAGCGTGCGCAGGCCGGGAGCGTTTCGCGCCGGCGCCGAGGTAAGGGCCCGCGCGGCAGCGAGCGCCAGCAAGGCGACCGCGACCCGGCTCCCGAACCAGATCGGCAGCGTGGCCCGGACCGGCTCCGGCAGCCGGGCCCAGGCCGCTCGGACCATCCCCGGCCCGGTCGGATCATGCACCGCCAGGCCCGGCCCCGTCGGCGCTGCCGGCGGCCGGGCCACCGTCCGGCTTACCGGTGGCCGCCGCCACCCACGCCGGCCGGCCGCCGCGGGCATCGGGGGCATGGTCCAGCACCCCGCCCGCAGGGTCGTCGACGGCGTCCGGATCGCCGGCGGCAGCAGAGCCGACCGCGACACGCGGATCACCCGGGTACGCCATTCCGCCGGTCCGCACGATGTCGGTATGCGGATGCAGGATCTCCCGGACGACGAATCCGGCCAGGACGAGCAGCACCAGGTCGCGCAGGGCCACCGCGCCGACGAACCATCCCCGGTCGATGCCCTGACGACCATGCGTGTCGTTGTAGATGAAGTGCATGAATCGGGTGAACAGGACCCACGCCTCGCAGGCCTGCCACAGCAAGAACAGCCGCCATCGGGGCCGAGCCAGTGCCGCCAGCGGTAGCAGCCAGATCGTGTACTGGGGTGAGAAGACCTTGTTGGTCAGCAGGAAGGCGACGACGAGCAGGAACAGCACCTGCGGCAGGCGGGGCCGGCGCGGTGCGAGCCAAGTGAGCAACCCGATGGCGATCACCGAGACCAGCAGGGCCGCCCCAGTGATGATGTTCAATGTGGAGATGGGCAGGCCGTTGTCCCGCAGGCCCTGCAGGATCATCGGAAGGGCGACGACGATCGTCACCCAGCCGGCCGCGGCCGCCACGATGACCAGCCGGCGCGCATCGGGCCGATGATGGATCGCGGCCGCCGCCACCGCGACGAGGACGACGGCGGTGAACGCGGAGACCACCAGGTGCAGCGCTCCGAACCAGGCCGGGTCGTAGCGGCCGGCAAGCCAGGTCGCGCCGAACGCCAGCGAGTCCCAGTCGGCGCCGCGGTCGGAGTTCAGGTCGAAAAACCGGGCGATGGCGTTGCGGGCCTCGTCCGGACCACCACCGACCAGTCGGGTCCAGTCACCACCTCGCCAGAAGGTCGACCAGATGCTGTCGCCGACGCGGGCGTTCTCCGCGTTGAAGTAGCCGGCGGTCAGCCACAGCGGGACGATGACCACCAGCACCGTCACCGCCGCCGCACAGACGGTCCGGGCCAGTTCGCGCAGCCTCCCGGCCCGAAGACAGAGGAAGGCCAACCCGAGCAGGAACAGGGCCGGATAGAGCTTCGTGAGGATGCCGAGCCCGATCAGCATCCCGGCGAGCTTCGGAGCCCGCCTGGACCAGGCGAGCAGGCCGCCTGCCGAGAACGCCACCGCAATGATGTCCCAGTTCGTCAGCAGATGCAGCACGAGGGTCGGCGCCAGCGCGAACAGAGCGGCGTCCCAGATCCGCCTCAATCCGGCCGTCAGCGCCGTGCAGCACACCGCGACCGAGGCCACGATCAGGAACAGCAGGGCGGTGAGGTCGTAGAAGACGGCCGACCGCATGTCCATCGTGTAGTGGTCGAAGACACGCTCACCGTTCTCCTCCCGGTAGACCGCCCGCGGTCCGTCCGCGAGACCGGCCGGCCAGGCGACAAGCTGCATGGTGGCGCCGATCAACGGCGGGTATTCCGTCGGGTAGTCCAGATAGGGGATCTTCCCGTCGACCAGCCCCTCCTGGCTGTACAGCGCGACGATGTCGGAGTAGCACAACGCCGTGTACTGGTGCTCATGCGTCCAGTTCCGGGTATCCCGGCAACTGATCTTCTGGGTATAGCCGAGGACCCCAGCCACGATGACCATCGCCATCAGCACCCGCAGCGGGGTCAGCCAACCACGCCGGTCGGGCACGACCGCGTGCTCACCCGGCGGCCCACCAATGAGCTGGCTTGCCCCCGCGACGACCGGGTCCTCCCGGGCCGGGCTGACGCGGACGGGGGACGCCGGGGACAGGGCCATGCCCGTCATTCTCGCCCCATGACAGCCCATGACAGCACTGAACTCGACCTCCCGGTCAACTGAACGGGTCGGAGAAGATCCCCGTCTGTCGAGCTGGCCGGCCCTGCTGGCCGGCACCCTGCTGACCACTGCCGTTGCCATTGCCGTCGCCGTTGCCGTTGCCACTGGGGTTCAGGAGATCGCCCAGGTTGAGCCCGGTATCGCCGGGCTGGCTCGATGGGGCGCTCGGCGCCGGGGTGGGTGTGGGAGTCGGCTCGGGCTCGTTATCCTGCACGAGGCCACCGAAGGCCGGCGAATCGAACTTCGACGGCGACACCCCCGTCAGCGCGGCGTCCATGAACGCCTTCCACACCTTGGCCGGGTAGTTACCTCCGTAGACGCCCTTGTCGGCACCGGGAATGCCCTTCAACACGTCCTGCTCGGTGCCCTTGCCCCGGAACATGTTCACGCAGGACGCGATTTCCCTGGTGTATCCGCAGAACCAGGCCGACCGGAAGTTGCTCGACGTCCCGGTCTTGCCGGCGGCCTCGCGCCCGCCATCCAGCCGGGCCCGCTTCCCGGTGCCGCTCGGATCCGTCAGCACGCTCTGCAGGGCGTACGTGGCGTCGCGGGCCACCGCGGCCGGGATGACCTGCTTCGCATCCGGGGTACCCGAGTAGATCACCTGCCCCTTGCCGTCGAGCACCTTGTCGACGATGTGCGGCGTGGCCCGCACTCCGTTGCCGGCGAGGGTCGCGTAGACCGCGGTCATGTCCACCGCGCGCACGTCGTCCTGGCCCAGGGTGATACCCGCCTCGTTGCGAAGCTGAGTGCTGGTCGGGATGCCAAGGTCGCGCGCGGTCTTGACGATGTTCGAGACGCCGATGTTCTGCCCCAACGGTACGTACACCGTGTTGATGGAGCCCGCCGTCGCCTCGATGAGATCCTTGTACCCGAGATCACCCGGCTCGCCCTCGTCGTTGCTGACCACGTAGTTCCCCGGCAGCGTGATCTTGGCGGGAGCGGCGAAGGTCGACTTGAGGTTGATGTTCTGGCGCAGCGCCGCGACCAAGGTGATCGTCTTGAAGGTGGAGGCGGACTGCACCCGCGCCCCTGACACGTTGTCGACGTACTGCTCGTGGCCCTGTGCGTCCTTGCCGTAGAGCGACCCACCGTACCAGGCGAGGATCCTGCCGGTCCCGGGTTCTACCGCGGTGAGCCCGGTACGCAGATCCGGCACTGCGGCGTACGCCGGGCCCAGCACGTCGCTCACCGCCTGGAAGGCCTTGAACTGCCGCCCCTTGTCGATCGTGGTCGTGATGCGCAGTCCACCGCGGTTGATCTGGTCCTCGGTGATCTTCCCGACGGTCGTAAGCTCACGTTTGACCTGGTTGCGGATGTACGCGATCTGATCGGACGAGGCGGCGGCGTCCTCCGCCTTCGCGGCCACGGGTGGGGGGCTCTGCTGGGCGAGTTCCGGCGGAGCCCAGCCCTCGGCAACCATCGTCGCGACCACGTCGTGCCAGCGGTTCGCCGCCGGACCCGGGTTCTTGGCCGGGTCGAGGTAGTTGGGTGATCGGATCAGGCCCGCGATGACCGCCCCCTGAGCGGGGGTGAGTTTGGCCGCCGAGGTGTTGAAGTAGGCCTTCGCCGCCGCTTCGATACCGTAGGCGCCCCGGCCGAAGTAGATCGTATTCAGGTAGAACTCCAGGATCTGTCCCTTGGAGTACTTCTGGCCCAGCTTCACCGCGAGCACGATCTCGCGCATCTTGCGGGTGAAGGTCCGCTCCTGCGACAGGTACGCGTTCTTGGCGTACTGCTGGGTGATGGTCGAACCACCCTGCAGCTCCCCGCCGGTGAGGTTCACGTAGAGCGCCCGGGCGATGCCCTTGGGAGAGATACCGGGTTCGTGATAGAAGTTCTTGTCCTCGGCCGCGAGCACCGCGTGCTGCAGGTCCATGGACACTTCGGCGAGCGGCACGTCGGTGCGGTTCACGGTGCCGATCCGGGCAAGCTCCTCACCGTTGTCCTGATGCGAGCCGGCCGGCGGTCCGTAGAAGATGATCGACGTCTGGTCGGTTTTCACCTCGGCAGGCAGCGGGACCTGGGTCGCCGCGTAGATGACGCCGATGCCGGCGACGAACAGGAGAAGGCCGGAGAAGAAGCCGGCGAAGACCAGACGGCGCATCCAGCGCGGGCGCTGTCGCCACCACATCGGGCCGTGTCGCCCCTGGCCCGGCCGGGGGGCCTTCCCGTTGCGGCGCCCGGTTCCTCCCGGCCCGCCCGGGGCACCCATCTCCGCCCGGGAGGATCGGCCTGGTCCAGCCCGGCCTGGACCGGTCCGGCGGGGCTCGATCCGATCCGCACCCGGTCGCCCACCCGCCATCCGGCGGGTAGCGGCCGATCCACCTCCCTCCCGTGCCCGGGTCCGGACGGCCATCAGCTCGGTAGCGCGGGTGAGGTCGCGCCGACCGGCCACCTGCCGAGCGGGCGTCACCTCGGTCATGCGGTCGCGGTCCGACACCCCGTTGCGGCGGCCGTTCCGGGAGTCCCGCTCCGGCGTCACCTTGTGGTAGATGGTGGCGTCCACGGTGCGTTCCCGGACATCGACCCGCCGTAGGGCCTCCTGGTCGACGGTGTCGTACAGGGTGTTGACCTCGGCGGCCGGCCGGTCCGGCCCACGGTCGGGGACGCCACGGTCAGAGGCGGTCCGATCGGAGAACCCACGGCCGGGAACCCGCCTGGTGGGGGCCGCCCGACCGGATGGCGCGCCGCCTCCTCGGCGACGACCGGTCGCCTCGCCAACGGGCATGCCGGGACGACCACTGGACGGTTCACGGCCGGGCACGTCGGACTTCCCGACGCCGCGGTCCGGCACCCACCCCCCGGCGGCGGGACCGGCACCCCGACCGGTCCTACCATCCGGCGGCATGTTCGTCCTCGCCGCGGCGGGGGGAGCCGCGGGTGGCACGAGAGCGGTGCGCTCCCCTCGCCCGCCGGTGGGCCGGCCCGCTGGCGGCACCAGCCGGCGTCCCTGGACGTGGCCTGCCTGGGCCTGGCCTGCCTGGGCCTGCTCCGGCCGCCGGGCGCAGTCCGGGGGTACCCGGTCCGCGGTTACCCGGGACTGGCCGTCCGGGTTAGGCCATGCTCGGTCAGGTACAGGACCACCCCGACTAGAGCCCTGATCGTAGGGAGAGCTCACCAACCGCTCCATCCGTCGCCGCGGGACTCCCCGGTACCCGGACCGCCGCAGGAGACGGGCCGGCGCCCCCAACCATCACCGGAGGTCCGATTTCCACAGGATCCACAGGATCCACAGAACCGGCCCGTCTCGGCCCGGACCATGCACGATCCCGGCGACCACCGGTCCACCATCGGACCGGGGCCGACCACGTGATGTTCGCTCACTCGCCGCATTCACCCGACGAGGCTGTGACGAGGTCAGCCCATGGCGGATGCCACGCCAGGACCTGCCATGAGACCCACATGGCAGACCAGGATCTCACGCCGGATTCCGCCCCCTCGCGCAGGGCGTCCTTCGCGCCTCTCGGGGACGACCAGCCGTCAGCGGTCCGCGGTCCGCCGCCGGGCCTGCTTCTTCGCCTTCGGCTCCCCCGTCCCGATCACATAAGAAGTGACCAGGTGGTTCCAGCCGCAGGGCGGACACACCTCCACCACATAGACCTGCAGCTCGCTGTACCTCGATGCGAGCATGGGGAGCTCCCTGGTGATGCGGGCCCGGCCGGAGCTCTCCCCGAGCTCGTCGCCGTAGGCGTAGGTGACATGGATGAGTGGATCGCCGCCTCGGCAGACCGGACATCGCTTCGTGGTCCGCTCACCGTGGTACCTGGCCGCCCGCAGCAGATAAGGATGCGCGTCACAGGCATCCAACGGCGAGATTCTGCCCGCGAAGAGATCCGCCAGCGTCGCCCGGCGGGCGAGCGCGTAGTCGATGACCGACCGCGGACGCATGCCAGCAACGGTACGCCGGAGTCGGCTTCCAGACAGACGGTCCAGACAGCCGGTCCGGACAGCCGGTCCGGACAGCCGCCAAACCGTCTCCCGCCTCACATCCCGGCTGTGAGCCGGATGACAGTGTGAGCCCGCCCGCACCGGGATCTGGCCGCGCGGGATGGTCTCCGGCCACCGACGGGACCGTCGGACAGCGTCCGCCCCGGGCGGCCACCGGCCCCTTCCGGGGCGCGGATCTCGGCCGATTATCCCCTGGCAGCCGGGGTTTTCCACGCTCCACAGGCTCGGGGAACACCCTCGCCAGGGCGCGACGCCCGTTCGGCGGCCGGTGGGTCCATCGATGGTCCGGCCGGGGTCGGGATGCACCAGCAGAGCGCCTATCTGTCATCTCCCGGTCGCTGACTGGTCATTCCTGGTTGCGGTACTCGTCCCGCGACGCCTATCCTCGATGTATCGCTTCGATATGTCGAGACGATCGTTCCGCGAGCCGTGGCGGCCAGCCACCACGGCTCGCGGAACGACCGGCGGCGCGTCGCGGGGCATCACGGTCGAGGAGGGGTGGATCATGCTGGAGCTGGCGGTCCTCGCCCTGCTCTCCGAGAGCCCTATGCACGGCTATGAACTGCGCAAACGGCTCGCGGCGCTGCTCGGCGCGTTCCACCGGTTCAGCTACGGCTCGCTCTATCCCTGTCTGCGTCGTCTCGCGTCCGCCGGATACGTCACCGCGGACGACGTCAGCGCCGCGGGCCGTCTCGGCGGGCGCAGCCGGGTCGTCTACACCCTGACGGGCGAGGGCAAGGAGAAGCTCGCGGACCTGCTGGGCGAGGGCGGACCGTCGTCCTGGGAAGACGAGATGTTCGGCGTGCGCTTCGTCTTCTTCTCGAAGACGGACGCCGCTGTCCGCCTCCGCATCCTCGAAGGTCGCCGCGGGCGGCTCGAGGAGCGCCGGGAGAAGGTTCGGTCGGCCCTGACCCGGACCGTCGAGCGTTTCGACTCCTACACACTCGAGTTGCAGCGCCACGGCCTGGAATCGGTCGAACGTGAGGTCCGCTGGCTGAACGAGCTGATCGAGACCGAACGCGCCGGCACCCCCACCGGCACCCAGGGACCACAGTTGTCCACAGGATCCACAGGTTTGTCCACAAACCCGTCCACAGGATCCGTGCAGCCGGGGGCACCCGTCGTCGGACCGGCCCGCCCAAGCGGGCCGGGAAGCCCTCCGGCGCAGGCGGACCGCCAGGCCGACCCGCGCGCGCGGGAGGGCGGCACACCTGCCGACGGCGACGCGCACCTGAATGTAAACGTGAACAGGCGTGGCCGGAGCAGGCATGCCCCGCGGACAGCCGGCCAGGACCCCGACGGCCAGGACCCCGACCGCGAGGTCCCGACCACCCGATGAACGTCATCCCGTAGCGGGTCCCTGTTCCCGACCAGCATGATCGGGAATGCCGCGGCGGAGCTGTATGCCCCAGATGACCCATTTCCACGAAGATCTCAGCTAAGGAGCAGACCGTCATGGGCTCGGTACGTGTCGCCATTGTCGGCGTGGGCAACTGCGCTGCCTCGCTGGTCCAGGGGATTGAGTACTACCGCGATGCCGACCCGTCGGCCCAGGTCCCCGGGCTGATGCACGTGCGGCTGGGCGAGTACCACGTCTCGGACCTGACATTCGTCGCCGCGTTCGACGTGGACGCGAAGAAGGTCGGCCGCGACCTCTCCGAGGCCATCGTCGCCAGCGAGAACAACACCATCAAGATCGCTGATGTCCCGCCGCTCGGGGTCACCGTCGCCCGCGGGCACACTCTCGACGGCCTCGGCCGCTACTACCGGGAGACCATCGAGGAGTCGGACGAGCAGCCGGTCGACGTCGTCGCGACCCTGCGGGAGACCCGTGCCGACGTGCTCGTCTGCTACTTGCCGGTCGGTTCCGAGGACGCCGCGAAGTTCTACGCCCAGTGCGCCATCGACGCCGGCGTCGCCTTCATCAACTGCCTGCCGGTGTTCATCGCCGGGGTGCCCGAGTGGGCGGAGAAGTTCCGCGCGGCCGGCGTGCCGATCGTCGGCGACGACATCAAGTCACAGGTCGGCGCGACCATCACCCACCGGGTTCTGGCGAAGCTCTTCGAGGACCGCGGCGTGATCCTGGATCGGACCATGCAGCTCAACGTCGGCGGCAACATGGACTTCAAGAACATGTTGGAACGCGAGCGGCTGGAGTCCAAGAAGATCTCCAAGACGCAGGCCGTGACCTCCCAGGTCTCTCACGACCTCGGCAGGGACAACGTGCACATCGGGCCGTCGGACTACGTCGCCTGGCTAGACGACCGCAAGTGGGCCTATGTCCGCCTTGAGGGACGTGCCTTCGGCGACGTGCCGCTGAACCTCGAGTACAAGCTTGAGGTGTGGGACTCCCCCAACAGCGCCGGGGTGGTCATCGACGCGGTGCGCTGCGCCAAGATCGCGCTCGACCGGGGCATCGGCGGCCCGGTCCTCTCCGCCTCCTCCTATTTCATGAAGTCCCCGCCGGAGCAGTACCGCGACAACGAGGCCCGGGACAGGGTGGAGGCATTCATCCGCGACGAGGGCTGATCGAGGGCTGATTTCTCGTCGTCCTCATCTTTCTCGTCGGGTCCTCCTCGTCGGATCGGCCGGCCAGCGGACCCGGTCGGAAACACAGGTGTCCGGCAGCCCGGAGGGGGCGGCCGGACCTTGTGCCCGGAGTCGATCAGTCTGGTCCTAGGCTGACGACGTGGCCCGGGCGGAGAACCTTCGTGAGCTGCTGCACGGCCGTGGGTTCCGGATGCTCTACGCATCCAGACTCACCTCCCAGGCCGCCGACGGCGTCTTCCAGGCGAGCCTCGTCAGCTATGTGCTGTTCTCCCCCGAACGGGCGACCTCGGCGGCGGCCCTGGCCGCGTCACTCGCGATCGTCGTGCTGCCGTTCAGCGTCATCGGACCCTTCGCCGGCATCGTGCTCGATCGCGTGTCCCGCCAGCGGGTTCTGGTGGTCTGCTCACTCGTCCGGATGCTGTTGATGGGCATCCTGGTCGCTCTGATCGCCACCGGCCGGACGGGCGTCGACTTCTACGCGGTGGCACTGGCGTCGGTGAGCATGAACCGCTTCGTGCTGGCGGCGCTGTCCGCCGGGCTCCCGGTCGTGGTCGGCCTCGACCGGCTCGTCACGGCGAACGCCCTGTCCGTCACCTCCGGCACCGTCGCGACGCTCGCCGGAGCCGGTGTCGGCAGCGGACTGCGCGGGCTGATCGGCGGCGAGGACGGGACGGTGGCGTTCGTCGCCGGTCTGGCAGCTTTCACCTACCTTGTGGCCGCCGTCACCGCGGCGCGGGCGGGGCGGAGCGACTTCGGTCCGCTGGAGACGGTGGCCTGGCAGGGCGCCTGGGCGCAGACCACCCAGGTCGTCGCCGACATGCTTGACGGCGCCCGCTATCTGGTGAACCACGGGCCGGCCCGGCGGGCGCTCGCCGCCCTCACCACCTCGCGAGCCGCCTACGGCCTGATCCTCGTGATGACGGTGTTGCTGTATCGCAACTACTTCACCGGCCCGGAAGGCGGGCTCGCGGGGCTCGCCGCCGTCGTTGCCGCCAGTGGGGCCGGCACGGTCGGCGCCGCGGTCGCGACTCCCCACGTCACGGGGCGCATGCCGAAGTCGAGCTGGATCGCCCTCGTCCTGGTACTCGGCGGGGTTGTCGAGGTCGCGCTCGGGCTGCCCTTTTCCTCGACGCTGTTCATCGTCGCGGCAGCATTGCTCGGGTTTTCCGCACAGGCCAGCAAGATCTGCGTGGATACCATCGTGCAGGAGGAGACCGACGACGCCTACCGCGGTCGCGCCTTCTCGCTCTACGACCTGCTGTTCAACGTCGCCTTCGTGGCCGCCGCGGCGGTGGCCGCCGTGGTCCTGCCGGACGAGGGCCGGTCCGTTCCGGTGGTCCTAGTGGCCGGGGCCGGCTACGCGCTCGCCGGGATCCTGTACTACCGGGCCGCCCGCCGCCATCCGGAAGACCGGATCATCCGTCACATCGGCGACCCCAGATCGGCACGGTCGGCCGACCACCCTGGCCCGGACGGCCGGCCCGGCCCGGACGGCCAGCCCAGGCCGGTCACCCCCGCCGAGGCGTGAGCTCACCGGGAACGGGCGCCTCACCGGGAACGGGCGCCTCACCGGGAACGGGCACCTCGTGCTCCCGGGCCCACCGGAACAGCTCGGCCTCGGCGGCCTCCCGGCCGACGATCCCGTGCTCGAAGCGGAACTCCAGCATGTGCGACCGGGCCTGACCCACCAACCGGGACGGTGACAGCCCCAGCAGCGCCATGATGTCGTCCCCGGAAAGCTCCGGCCGGATCGCGGCGATCTCCTCGCGCGCGGCGAGCTCGGCGATCCGCTCCTCGAGCGAGTCGTACGTCCGGGACAACGCCGCGGCCTTGCGCCGGTTGCGGGTCGTGCAATCCGAGCGGACCAGCTTGTGCAGCCGGGAGAGCTGGGGACCCGCGTCGTGCACGTAGCGGCGTACGGCGGCGTCGGTCCACTCGCCCGCCCCGTAGCCGTGGAAGCGCAGGTGCAGGTAGACGAGCCGGCAGACCGCGTCGGTCACGTCCTTGGGGAAGTGCAGCGCCGCGAGCCGACGGCGGGTCAGGTCCCGGCCGACGACCTCATGGTGGTGGAAGGACACCCGCCCGCCCGCCATGTGCCGACGGGTCCGCGGCTTGCCGATGTCATGCAGCAGCGCGGCCCAGCGCAGCACCTCGTCCGGTTCCCCCGGCTCCTCCAGGATCATCGCCTGACGCAGCACCGTCATGGTGTGGGCGTAGACGTCCTTGTGCTGGTGGTGCTCGTCGATCTCCATCCGCATGGCGGACACCTCAGGCAGCACGATGTCGGCGATCCCGACCTCGACCAACCGCTCCAGACCGGCGACCGGGTCGGGAGCCAGCATGAGCTTGCGCAGTTCGTCGCGGACCCGCTCGGGGGAGACGATCGCGAGCCGATCGGCCCGCGAGCGCATCGCCGCGACCAGCTCGGGTACCGGGGTGAGGCCCAGGGCCGCCTCGAACCTGGCGGCCCGCAGGAGGCGCAGCGGGTCGTCGTCGAACGACGCCTCGGGGCTTGCGGGGGTACGCAGCACGCCGCGGGCGAGATCTGTCATCCCGCCGAACAGGTCGACGAAGTCATGGCCGGGCACGGACACCGCCATCGCATTCACGGTGAAGTCCCGCCGGGACAGGTCCGCCTCCAGGCTGTCGCCGTAGGTCACGGCGGGGTTGCGGGACTGCCGGTCGTACGCCTCGCTACGGTAGGTGGTGATCTCGAACCGGACACCGTGCCGAGCGAGCCCGACCGTGCCGAAGGCGATTCCGGCCTCCCAGGTCGCCTCCGCCCATCCTCGGGTGATCTCCAGAACCCGCTCGGGGCGAGCATCCGTGGCGAAGTCGAGATCGGCTGGTGCGGCCCCGGACACGGCGGACGCCGGCCGGCCGAGCAGGGCGTCCCGTACCGAACCACCGACGAGGTGAAGGAGGTGACCGTTCGCGGTGAAGACGCGACCGAGCTCATCGGCGGCCGGCGGCACCCTCAGCAGCTCACTCACCACCCGTTCGGCCGAGTCTCGCGGATTGTCCAGACTGATCACTGACACACCTTCAGGTTACGGCCTCACCGCCCATGATCCGGTACGTGGATCCAAAACAATGATCATGATTTCTC
>NZ_CDXDOR010000001.1:83013-91806 GCF_978021225.1 Frankia sp. CeTa3Moorea
GAAGGGCCCAGCGGAATCAAGCCGTAACCCCGGCGTCCCGGACAGGCGGGCCGGCTGGTCGCCGGGGGACTCGTACGATCAACCCATGCCGCCGCCGATCTCCACCACCGGTCGCGCGCCGTTGCGCCGGGCGGCGATACTCGCGGCGCTAGCCCTGTTCGCCGTGGCCGTGCCCGGGTTCTGCGCGGCTTCGGCCTCGGCTTCGGCCTCGGCTTCGACCCCCGCGCCGGCCGGGGGAGTCCTCGTCGAACCGGTTACCCACCACAGTTCATCCACGGGAACACCACGGTCTTCCACATCTTCATCCACCGACAAATCAGATAATTCGCTATCTATCACTCCGGGTGGCACGGCAGCCAGACCCGGCGGTCCGCCGAATCCGGTGACGATCGATCTGGATGAGGTGAGTCCCCCCACCCCGGGGGGCTCGACCATGCTCTCCGTCAGCGGCCAGCTCATCACCACGGTCGGGGAGCCGCTGGCCCACCTCTCCATGAGCCTGTGGATCGGCGCCAGGGTGACCTCACGCGGGCAGCTGGCCACTCTGACCGATGACCCGGCCGCGGCGAGAACACGCAGCTACCGCCAGGTGGTCCTCGCGAACGGCGACGGCACCCAACCGCTGGCCGCCCCGCCCACCCAGGGTGCCGCGCCCGTGCCCTTCCGGATCGCCGCCGATCGCGCCGCGCTGGACCTGCCGCCGAGCCTGGGGGTGTACCCGGTCCAGCTACGGGTCACCGGCTCCGTCGGGGGCCGCGCCGTGGCACCGATCGGCGCGGCCTACACCTTCCTGGTCTGGGCGCCGAACCCACAGCAGCCGAGGACACCGGTCGCCGCGGTCCTGCCGATCGCAGATCAGCCGCGCCTGCGCTCGGACGGCCGGCTGACCGACAACGCGCTCGCGGACGAGGTGAAGCCGGGCGGCCGGCTGTCCCGGCTACTGACCGCCGCCACGCCGCCGGTCACGCTCGCCGTCGATCCGACCCTGGTGCAGGCGCTGACCATCATGGCGCAGCCGGGCGGCTACGACTACGCCACCCCGGGCGGGCCCGTTCATGCGCAGACGGACGCCAACGCCGCCCTTTTCCTCTCCGACATCGTGCGCTTCGCCGAGCAGGGAGGCGTGGTGTTCGCACTGCCCTACGGAGATGCCGATCTGACCGCGCTCGTCCGCGCCCGGAAGCTGGACACGGTGAAGTACGCCGTCAAGACTGGCGAAGTTGTGCTGGCCCACCTGTTGGGGCGTGACCCCCTGCAGAAGGGCACCATCGCCTATCCCGCCGACGGGTCGGCGGACGCCACCACCGTGGACATACTGCGCCAGCTGGAGGTCGGGACCGTGATCCTCGATGACCAGCTGCTACCCTCCGCAGCGAAGATCACCTACACCCCGTCGGCGACCGTCAGCCTCGCCACCTCGGCCGGACCGATCCAGGCGCTCGCGGCCGACAGCCGGCTCACCAGGATCGCAACCGCCTACACCGGGCTGCCCGACGGTCCCGGCTTCGGGACGGCCCTGGCACGCCTGCGGGCCGAGCTCGGCATGATCACCGCCGAACGGCCCGAGCAACGGTTCCAGGTCCTGGCGCTGCCCCGGGACTGGGACCCGCCGAGCGACTGGGCACGGTCGGTACTCGACACCCTCACCAGCGGCTACTCCACCTCGGTGGGACTCGACGCAGGTGTCGGGGGCCAGAGCCGGCCGGACGACCGGCCGGGCCGGCTTGTCTACCCGGCCGAGGCACAGGCCCGCGAGCTGCCGGCCGACTACCTCACCGCCGTCGAGGACGTCCTTGACGAGGTGCAGGCCCTGAGCCCCGTGCTGTGCCCGCCCAGGCGCGGCCCCAGGTGCCAGCTGCAGCTCCTCAACCCGATGAAGAACACACTTGTCACGGCGACCTCCGCCGCGTGGCGGGGAGACCGCAGGGTTGACGGTGTGTCGTTGAGCCAGCAGGTGGACGGGGAGGCGTCCGCGATCCGCAACGGAATCCAGGTGGTGGCCTCCCGCAGCGTCAACCTGACGAGCAGACGTGGGCTGGTCCCGATCACCCTGGAGAACAACACCCAGTACGAGGTCACTGTGGTGCTCGCCTTCTCGTCGACCGACCGGTCCCGGCTGCGCTCGCCGGCCCGGCAGACACTCCGCCTTCCCCCAGGGCAGAAGGCTCAGGTCGAGATCGAGATGGAGGCCGAGGGTGCGGGGACGTTTCCCCTCGAGATCCGCAAACTCAACCTCGACGGGCAGGCGCTGTCCACGGAGCCACCGAACCGGGTTCTCGTCCGATCCACCGTCTACGGCGCCGTCGCGACCGCGATCACCATCGGTGCCGTCGGCGTGCTGCTCCTGGCGGTCGTCATCCGCCTGGCGCGACGGCTGCGGGCCCGCCTGCGGGGGGCCAAGGACGACCTGGGCGGGCCGGCGGGCCCGCACGAGGCGGCGACCGGGCCGGCGGGCCCGCTCCACCCGGCTGCCCCGCTCTACCCGCTCTACCCGGTGGACCCGGTGGACCCGGTGGACCCGGTGGACCCAGTGGACCCAGTGGGCCCGGTGAACCAGGTCGATCCGGTCACCCCGGCCGCCTCGGTCTCGACCCGGCATAGTGGCGACGACAAGCGCGAAGCCGCCACCTCGACTACGACGACGCCGGTGGTGCGGACGGCCATCCGGCGCTATGAAGGCCAGGACCGAGGCACCCTTCGCCACGGCCTCGACAGCCAGGAGGACACCGACGACTCGGCGGCCACAGCTCCCTTCCGACGGCGACGGAGCGGCCCATGACGCCGGTCGAGGAGGAAGGCCGGCCGGGGGCCCGGCATCGCAGGGGTGGTACCGGCCCCCGGCGTGATCGCGGTACCGGCCCCGGCGATGGACCGTCGGACCGGGACCCACGCGACGCCGGGTATTCCGGGCAGATCCGTCCGGAGCAGCCAGATCCGGACCGGGGACTCGCGCGCCGGCCCCGGTACTCCGAACGGGACCGTCCGAAGCGGGACCATCCGGTTGACCCGGACGGACGCCGTGGCGCGCCACGGTTCGACACGCCGCGGTTCGACACGCCGCGCCATGAAGACCGGCGGCAGGGCGACCCGCGGTACGACGGCGCGCGCTATGACGGCGGCCCGCGCCACCCGGACCCGCACCACGACGATCCCGCGAGCCCCCGTGACAAGCGGTATCCGCGATCCGCAGACCGCCTCCCCGGTCCCGACGCTCCGCGCATGACCGCCGGCGAGCAGACCCGGAAGCTTCCCGCCACATCGGGCCCACCGCCGCCTCCCCATGTGCTGCCTCCGTCGGAAGGAGGTCCGCCGCCGGGGCCACGCGTACCGGAACGATCGCAACGCAGCACCCCGCCGCTGGACGACGGGCGGACGAGCCGGCTGCCGACCCCGCCCGGGGTCGGCCCCGTCATCCCCATCGGACGATCCTCATGGCGGGACACCCCAGACCGCCCAGACCGTGCAGCGCGTCCGGAGCGACGCACCCGAGCCGACCGTTCCCGTCGGGACGGCGACGATCGCCGTCGTCCGTCCTTGAGCGAGTCCAAGCCGACGGTGGCACTTCCTCGCAGCAACGTCCGCCGCATCCCCCCCGAACCGGCCCGACGAGACACCGGCACGGCGCCGCACAGCAGCGCAACGGCACAGCACGGCAGCGCAACGGCACAGCACGGCAGCGCAACGGCACAGCACGGCAGCGCAACCAGGCAGGCCGGCGGGCCGGCGAAGGCCGGGCCCGGCCTCGGCCGGGCCAGTGGAACCATGGCGATCGGCACGATCGTCTCCCGGGCATCCGGGTTCCTGCGGACCGTCGCGATCGCTGCGGCGATCGGGACCGGTGCGGTGAGCCAGGCCTACAACGTCGCCAACACCACGCCGAACATCCTCTACGACCTGCTCCTCGGCGGCGTCCTCACGAGCGTCGTGGTGCCGGTCATGGTCCGCACCGCGAAGGAGGATCCCGACGGGGGGAACGCGTTCGCGTCGTCGCTGCTCACACTCATGATCCTCGGCCTCGGGGTCGTCGTGGCAGTGGGCATGCTGATCGCCCCGTGGATCATCAGCCTCTACCTGCACGCCGGCTCCGACGAGCGGGCGCTCGCCGCCACGATGCTGCGGTGGTTCCTGCCGCAGATCATCTTCTACGGGGTAGGCGCGACGATCGGGGCGATCCTCAACGTCAGACAGTCGTTCACCGCGCCCATGTTCGCCCCGATCCTGAACAACCTGCTGGTCATCGTCACCTGTCTGAGCTTCACCTATTTCATCGCGGGTCCGCGCCCGCCGGGTGTGGACGGGCCGAAGGCCATCACCGACACCCAGGTGACGGTGCTCTCCGCCGGGACGACCCTGGGCGTCGTCGTCATGACCCTCGCGCTGCTCCCCTCGCTGCGCAAGGTCGGTTTCCGCTACCGGCCGCGGTTGGACATGCGGCATCCCGAACTGCGCTCGACGGCTCGGCTGGCGGGGTGGACGCTGCTGTTCGTCGTGATCAGCCAGGCCGGCTACCTGGTGATCGTCAACCTGTCGACGGCGACGACCGCCTACACGATCTACACGTACGGATACCAGATCTTCCAGCTCCCGTACGCCATCATCGGCGTCTCGGTCATCACCGCACTGTTGCCGAGGATGAGCGGGCACGCCGCCCAGGGGCGCAGGGACCTGGTGCGGGCCGACATCTCGATGGCGACCCGGGTCACGATCACCGCGATCGTGCCCGCCGCCCTGTTCATCCTCGCCCTGGGCCGGCCGATCGCCGTCGCCGTGTTCCATCACGGCGCGACCGGCTACGGCGACGCTATGGACATCGGCGACACCCTCAGCGCCTTCGCCCTGGCCCTCGTGCCGTTCTCCCTGTTCCAGGTACAGCTACGGGTGTTCTACGCCTACCAAGACAGTCGCACCCCGGCACTGGTCAACATCGGGGTCGTGGCGGTGAACGTCATCGGTGCTCTGGTCCTCACCGTGGTCGTGCCCGAGGAGCACCGGGCCGTCGCGCTGGCGCTCTCCTTCGCCACCGCCTACCTGATGGGCCTCGCGGCGACGAGCACCCTGTTGCACCGGCGGCTCGGGGGAATCGATGGCAATCGCACCGTGCAGGTCATCACCCGGGTCGCGATCGCGGCCGGGATCGGCGCCGTCCTCGCGTCGCTGCTCGCCCGAGGTGCCCGCGCGGTCGTGGGTGAGGGGTGGCTTGGTTCCGGGGTCGCGGTGGTGCTCGCCGCGGCCGTGGGAGGCGGGCTCTTCCTCGCGGTCGCCACCCGGATGGGGATACACGAGATCAACGCCCTGCTGGCGGAGGTGAACGGACGACTCGGCGGCCGGCTGTCCCGACGGCCGGGGCGATCATCGCAACGCGGCTGACCGGCAGTGATGGCACCTAGGGGCCAGCCGAGCCGATCCCGCCGGCACCAGAAAGATCCTTGTCGTCGTTACTCCCGAGGCATCCTCGCACGTCACCGAAAGAATCGGCTCGCCGATCGTCACAGTCGGTACACATGGGCGGGTTGTCCCAAGACATTCGCGAGATCCTTCTGACCTCCTCGTACACTGGACACGCTGTGCGCGGGCCCCACCCAACGCCGCCGGTAAACCAGGCGCAGCCTCCCGCTCGTCGCTTCGTTCATCGAGGCGGCTGGTCAGAGCGACGGAGGGTACCCGGGGTGTCCGCCTACGGTGGCGGCACGCTGGGCGGAACCCCTGCCCGGGTGAGGTAGGGAAGCCCGACGGCGGATTGTGGACGCCGGGCCCGTGGACGACGGAGGCGCTGTGGTCGACGGAAGCAACCGACCGCAGGCCGGGAACGTCGATAACGACGTGAACCCGAACGCGCCCGGAGTCCGGGGTGCGACGCCGCGCTCCGGCACCGCCATCCTCGCCGAGTCCGTGCTCGACCGCCGCTACCGTCTGCTCTCCGCGTTGACGACCCGTGGGCCCGTCACCCTCTGGCGAGGCGACGACAAGGTGCTCGCCCGACCGGTGGCAGTGCGCATCGTCGAGCACGGCCCCGCGTCTGCGGGCGGCGGCGGGCCGGCCACGGATCCGGAGCAGGAGCAGGCGGCCCGCCGGCTTCTCACCGCAGCGATCAATTCCGGTCGGCTGGTGCATCCCGGCGCCGCCTCGACCTACGACGCCACCACTACCACGGCCGAGTCCCGACGCATCTCCTACGTCGTCTCGGAATGGGTGGACGGCAAGACGCTGCGTCAGCTTTCCACCGACGGGCCGCTACGCCCGGAGCAGGCCGGCGCCGTGGTGCTCGCCGCGGCCCGAGTCATCGCCGCGGCACACGAGCGCGGCATCCATCACGGTGACCTGAACCCCGGTGACGTCATCGTCTCCAGCCACGGCACCGTCAAGGTCATTGACCTGGAGATCGGCGGGGTGCTCGCGGAACTCGACGGTTCCCTCCCCGCGACGGAGCTCGACGGGCACGGCAACCAGCCCGACCAGAGTGGGATCGGCGGGGACGACGGTTCCGGCCCAGGCACGGCCGACCGCGCAGGCGGCGGCCCCGACGCCACGGCGGTGAATCCCGACCTGATCGCCGCGGCCGACGTCCGGGCGCTCGGTGGCCTGCTGTATGCCGGGCTCACCGGTTACTGGCCCCTCGGCGGGGACCGCGGTCTGCCCACCGCACCCACCTCGGGCGGCCGGCTGCGGACTCCCCGACAGGTCGCCTCGTCAGTTCCGCGTGATCTCGACGCCATCACCATGGCCACCCTCGGCGACGATCGGGTCGGGGCGCCCATCACCACGGCGGCCGACCTGGTCGAAGAGCTGGAGTCGATCAACCCGGTGGACGCCGTGCTCGACACCGGGTTGATGAGCCTCGGTGACGCCCCGCCCAGCACCGAGGCGATGGACGTGGACACCTTCGCATCCTCGGACTACCTCGCGCCGGGGGATTACCCGGCGCAGGGCCGCTATGCCGACACCGCCGGCTACCCCGGCCCCGGCCGGGACGCCCGGTACGACACCCGGGTGGAAGGCCCCCACGGGTCCCGCGGCGGCGGGACCGGCTACGGCCGCAGCGGGTACGACGACCGCAGCGGGTACGACGACCGCAGCGGGTACGACGACCGCAGCGGGTACGACGACCGCAGCTATCCAGCCGGAGGTGGCGGTTACCCGGCGGGATCCGACCGCTACCCGCCTGGTTCCGGCCCGAGGCGCCGTGGCGGGCCGTCGCTGGGACGGGCCGTGCCGTGGATCGCTCTGGTGGTGGTCGTCGCAATCGCGGTGGTCGCCGTAATCACCCTGCGTAGCAACGGCGAAAAGAATAACGCTGCCAACCCCGGCACCCCGACCACGGTGCCGGCGACCCCCACCGGAACCATCCTCAAGCCAAGCAGCACGGACTCCTTCGACCCGCTCGCACCTTCGGGTGAACCCAAGACCGAGAAACCGGCGGATGTCGGCAAGGCGTTCGACGGGAACACGTCGACGGAGTGGACGACGAGCAACTACACCAGCGCGACGTTCGGCAACCTCAAGCCGGGTGTCGGGCTGCGCATGGCGTTTCCGCAAAAGATCCTGCCCACCTCGGCCACCGTGACGGTCGGCAGCCTGGGTCCGGTGTCGTTCGAGCTGCGCAGCGGCGACAGGCTGTCGGAGTCGCTCGACGGCTTCGACCGCGTGGTCGCCCAGAAGTCGGGCGCCAGCGGCACGGTGGTCCTGCCGATGTCGTCGGACGTGAACCCCTCGCAGTACTGGGTGCTGTGGCTGACCTCGCTGCCGTCGAACGCCGGGCAGTACCGCGGGTCGATCGCGGAGATCACGTTCCGGTCCTGACGGGAGGACGGTGAGAGGACGGTGAGAGTCGGTCCACCCGCCGAAGTCCTGGTGGCCGCCCCGACGCCGAGCTGGGCTGCGCCGCCGTACCGCCCGCCCGACGGTGCCCATGACGACTACCCCGAAAGGCCATATTCGTGATCCGGTCAATCCCCGCGGGTGCGTCGCCGAGCATGACCTGCACCTGGACGTCGAGGAGGCGCTGGGCTGGCTGACGCCCGGGTTGCGGACCGCCGTGGTGCTGGTGGACGTGGCAGGACGACCCGTCGCCGAGGCGGCGGGGCTGCTGGGAGTTCCGGTCGGGACGGTGAAAAGCCGGCGTTCGCGCGGTCGCGCGCAGCTCGCCGTCCTGATGGGTCCCCCGGCCAGGGAACCCGGCGGCTTCGCCCGCCGTCTCAGAAGGAAGACACCAGGATGCGGCGGGCTCACCGGGGCAGCAGCCCGTTACCGGAGGTCGGCCCATCGGCCGCGGCCCCGCGGGCGCGGCCGACGCCATCCGGATCTGCCGAAGGAGGTGATCAGCAATGGCGACTGAGCCTGCGGGGGACCGACGCCGACCGGCGGCTCCCTCCGATCCCTTCCCGGCGGGTCGCCGCTTGCGCGCGCACGTGCATCACCCGGACGCCGAGCTGCTGGACGCCTTCGCGGACGGAGAGCCGCTCCCCCGCTCCGTCCGCGAGCATATCGAGGGCTGCGTCTCATGCCAGGAGTCGATGGTCGCCCTCCGCAGGGTCCGTACGGACCTCTCCCGCTTGGCGGCCCTGACGATGCCCGGCGAGGTGGCCGAACGCCTCCAGGCTGCGCTGGCGGCCCACGCGCCTGCTCCCTCTCGGCCGGGACCGGGCCGGAACCCGGCCGCGCCGACCGGTCCGGGGCCCGCGAGCTCCGGCTTCGCCGGCACCACGGGAGCCGCCGGGGCCAGCGGCACGGAACCCCTCGTGGGGGATACCGAGGCGGTCCACACCGAGGCCGTCCACACCGATACAGGGGATGGCC
>NZ_CDXDOR010000001.1:91831-124748 GCF_978021225.1 Frankia sp. CeTa3Moorea
GGCCAAGGCGGCCCGGCCGAGGTGGGGCGGGGGCTGGGCTCACAGACCGTCAACCGGCCCGGCGCCGGGATCCGCGGAGCCGTCCGGGTGCGCCGGGTGCGCGCCCCCGACGGGACTGGGTGTCCATCATGGCGGTCTGCATCGCCTTCATCACCTTCGGGGCGGCGATCTTCGTGTACCACGGTCTGCGGAGCGCCAACGTCGATCACAGGGTAGCGGCGTCCAACCCCGTGGACAGCTCCGGCCCGGGCGGCGGTTCGGTGGTGGCCGAACGCGGCTCCGCCAGCTCCGCTCCCCTCATCATGATGGCGGTCTCGCAGGCGAGCGTCGCTCCCTCGGACGTCGTGCGGCACGGCCGGGAACTGCTGGCCGGCCGGATCCTGGGGTCCGCGGCGCTGCCGCTCGTGCCGCCGCCCGCGCCCGCGGCGGCCGGCGGCGCGACGACCCCTGCGACGGTGGACGTCGACCGGTTGCGCTCGGTGCTGGACACCCCTGGCCTGCGCCCGTGCTACCAGAGCCTGGCGGCGCAGACGGGTGGCACGATCCTCGCCGTCGACCGCGTCGTCTACAACGACCATCCGGCGCTGTTGATCGTGCTCTCCGTGCCCATGCAACCGGCGGTGGCCAGGGTGCTGGTCGTCGACGCCCGCTGCGGCATCACCACCGTCTCCACCGCGCCGTGGTACAGCGTGTCCACCCTGCGGCACTGAGGTGGGGGTTGACGCATCGAGAGGGCCGGGAGCCCGGCCGTGGCACGCACCGGTGGCGGGCACGGATGGAATCAGATGCCCGCGGAGACGGTTGTCGCTGTCGGGCACCGTCTCCATGGACGGACCGATGAACGAGGAACTCGGATGAAGCCGGGGCGACAGGTACCGGCGAGGGCCCACCCGGCTCACAGGGATCCCGTAGCGTGAAAGGAGCGGGTGTGACAGCCCAGGAGGACGGCCAGGATGTCACCGGCCGCGGCAGCCAGCCCGACGGCGAGGACGACATACGCGATGTCGTCATTGTCGGTTCGGGCCCCGCAGGGTACACGGCCGCTGTCTATACCGCCCGGGCCAACCTACGGCCACTCGTGTTCGAGGGCGCGGTATCGGCCGGCGGAGCGCTCATGAACACCACCGAGGTGGAGAACTTTCCTGGGTTTCCGGACGGCATCCAGGGTCCGGAGCTGATGGAGAACCTGCGGCGGCAGGCGGAGCGGTTCGGAGCCGAACTGGTGGCCGACGACGTCACCGAGCTCGACCTCGCGGCGAACCCGAAGGTCGTCAAGATCGAGGACAGGACCTACCTCGCCCGCACGGTCATCGTCGCCACCGGTTCGGCCTACCGCATGCTCGGCGTCGAACACGAGGAGCGGTTGCTCGGCCACGGGGTCTCCGCCTGTGCGACCTGCGACGGTTTCTTCTTCCGGGATCAGGACATCGCGGTGGTTGGCGGGGGCGACTCGGCGATGGAGGAGGCGACCTTCCTGACCCGCTTCGCCCGCTCGGTGACGGTGATCCACCGGCGGGACAAACTCCGGGCCAGCGCGATCATGCAGGTGCGGGCCTTCGCCAACGAGAAGATCCAGTTCCGGTGGAACGCAGAGGTCACCGAGCTCCTGGGCACGGACAAGCTCACCGGCGTCCGGCTGCGCGACACCGTCACCGGTGAGGAGAAGGATCTTCCGGTCACCGGGCTGTTCGTCGCGATCGGTCACCTTCCGCGTACCGAACTCGTCCGTGGTCAGCTCGACCTCGACGACGCCGGCTACATCTCGGTCGCGCACCCGACCACGAAGACGAACCTGGACGGGGTCTTCGCCTGTGGCGACGTGGTCGACCACACCTACCGCCAGGCCATCACCGCGGCTGGCACGGGCTGCGCCGCCGCTCTCGACGCGGAGCGCTTCATCGCCGCCGGGGAGGGTCCGGGCGAGGTGATCACCGTGGCTCCCCGGGTCGTGACCCCGACGCCGCAACCTGCCTGACCCGGTCGTCTGTCCGAGCGGCCGACCGAGCGGCGCTGGATCAGGCCTGCCCGACCCGGCTGCCCGAAGGCCGTTCGGGCGCCGTCCGCGGGCCACCACCGGCCCGTTGATCGCCTTCCCGTCCACTAAGAGATCATCCATCAGGGAGAACAACATGGCAGGTTCCACCACCCCCGTGACCGACAGCACCTTCGTGACCGAGGTACTGGAGAGCGACAAGCCGGTCCTGGTGGACTTCTGGGCCGAGTGGTGCGGCCCTTGCAAGATGGTCGCACCCGTTCTGGAGGAGATCGCCAAGGAGCATGGCGAGAAGCTCCGGGTCGTCAAGCTGAACATCGACGAGAACCCGGAGACCGCCCGGAACTACCAGATCTTGTCGATCCCGACCATGGCTGTGTTCGTCAAGGGCGCGATCGACAAGAGCATTGTCGGCGCGAAGCCGAAGGCCGCCCTGCTGCGTGACCTCTCGGCCTACATTTGATCTCGTCACGCGGTCGTTCCACCGTCGGCCCGCCGGGTGTGATCCCGGCGGGCCGACGTCGTTCCCGGACTGGTCCACGCCGGTTCGCCCACGACAACCGGATACCACGTGCGGCCCGGGAACTTTCTCCCGCCGTCACGAGCATCGTGGGAGTATCACGGCGGCCTGGTCACGCACGGTCAATACTGGAGGATCCGGTTCGCGGTCGGTCGAGACCGCACGGGCATGCCCTAGGCTTGAGATTCAGCAATCGGCCGTCGGCGCATCATTCGTCGACGCGGTGGCCCCGACCATCGGGTTTCGCCAGGGGCACCGGGTTTCGCCAGGGGCACGTTGGGGCAGGCGAGCTGAAAGGTATGCATCGGTGAAGCTGCTGCGTCTGGGAGACCAAGGTTCCGCCGTCGCCGAGGTTCGGGCGGCCCTGACCTATCTTGGTTTTCTTCCCGTGACGCCCCGGCAGAGCCGGGATCCGGCCGGCCCGGGTAAGGGTGACCCAGGTAAGAGTGCCCTGGGTAAGAGTGCCCCGGATAGAGGTGCTGCCTCCGCCGCGGACCCGTCCCAGGACACGCGGGTCCCGGCTGTCGACGGTACTCCCGGCGGCGTTCCGGCCGAGCCAGCCGATCGGTTCGACCGAGATCTCGACAACGCGCTGCGCGCCTTTCAGCAGAGCCGGGGGCTGTCCGCCGACGGGATACTCGGTCCGGACACGGCGCGTGCCTTGGAGGAGGCACGCCATAAGCTCGGCGACCGTCTGCTCTACCACAGTCCCGCGCACCCTTTTGTCGGCGATGACGTGGCGGCGCTCCAGGAGCGCCTGTTCAACATGGGTTTCGACGTCGGCCGCACGGATGGGATCTTCGGGCCACGCACCGAGTCCGCGGTCCGCGACTTCCAGCGCAACCGGGGTCTCGATCCGGACGGCCAATGCGGGCCACACACCCTGCGCGAACTCAAACGCCTGCAGCGCACGGTCACTGGTGGCCGGCCCGACGTGCTGCGGGAGTCTGTCCGGCTGTTGGCCCACGGCTCCTCGCTGCTCGGAGTCGTCGTCGCCATCGATCCCGGCCACGGTGGCGACGATCCGGGCATCGTCTGCGGCAATCTGTGCGAACGGGATCTCATGGCCGACCTCGCCGTCCGGATGTCCACGCGGCTACTCGACTCAGGCCTGCAGGCGCACCTCATCCACGGACTGGACGAGTCCCCCAGCGAGGAGGAGCGGGCCGCGCGGGCGAACGAGCTCGAAGCAGATCTCCTGATCTCGCTGCACGCCGACAGCAGTCCATCCCCGCACGCCCAGGGGGTATCGGCCTACTACTACGGCAACGCGCGCGGGTCGTCCGCCGTGGGTGAGCGCTTCGCCCAGCTCGTCCACCGTGAAATCGTCTCCCGGACCGACATGCTGGACTGCCGCACCCATCCGAAGGTCTGGAGTCTGCTTCGGCGGACCCGGATGCCGGCCGTACGGCTCGACCTCGGATATCTGACAAACGAACATGACACCAAGGCCCTTGGTTCCACCGCATTCCGGGCAACCGTCGCCGAGGCGGTGCTCGCCGCGGCCCAACGGCTCTTTCTCCCACCCGAGCAGGACGCGCCGACGGGCCAGCTTCACGTCCCCCGCCTTGCTAGCCGCACCTGACCGGTCACCAAGGCATTCCATCGACAAGGCTGACGTTTCACGTGAAACGAGGCCGGTGCGTCGATGGGGAAAATTCATGCTCGGCAGCCTAGGCTGGTTCCGTAACAGCCTCCGCGTCCGTCGACGTTGACCTCGGCGACCGGAGGCCCGGTGGCCGACCCATGGAGCGCCTTTTTCGATGAGCCGTCGCATCGCGAACATCACCCTGGACAATATTGACGATCTCCCTCTGCCCTGCCGCCGCTGCGTCTTCTGGGAGCTCGATCCGGTGGCCCGGAGCCGCGCGGAGGAGGCCGGCGGCACCGACCTCGAGAAGGAGGCGTGGGTTTCCCTGGCCCTCCTGGAATGGGGAAGTTGCGGAAAGATCGCCTATGTCGACAACGTCCCCGCCGGATTCGTGATGTTCGCTCCGCCGGCCTACGTGCCTCGATCGGCGGCCTTTCCCACCAGCCCGGTCTCACCGGACGCGGTGCTGCTCATGACAGCGTCGATCGTCGATGAGTTCACCGGGCAGGGGCTGGGGCGGATCCTCGTCCAGTCCGTCGCCAAGGACGTCATCCGCCGCGGCTTCAAGGCGGTGGAAGCGTTCGGTGACCTCCAGAACTCCGGCACCCGCTGCATCCTGCCCGCCGACTATCTCCTCGCGGTCGGTTTCAAGACGGTCCGGCCTCACCATCGATGGCCGCGGCTGCGGCTCGAGGTGAAGAACGCGGTGAGCTGGCGAGAGGACGTCGAGGTTGCCCTGGAACGTCTGCTGGGATCGATGACGCCGGAAGGCGTGCTGCGCAAGGTCGGCCAGGCCGGCAATCTCGCCTGAGCACGGCAATCTCGCCTGAGCACAGCGATGGCCCGGCACTCGGCGGACAGGCGCGCAGCCACCGGGGGGAGCCCGGCACAGCCCGGGACCGCGCGATCCGCGCCCGGCGCCCGGCTCGAGAACCCCAGAGAACCCCGAGCGAACCCGAGCCGGACGCCTAGTCCAACAAGCCGTCGACCGAGGCCGACGGCGACATCACGGCGACGATCCGCTCCAGGTCCTCGATCGAGGCGAACTCGACCGTGATCTTCCCCTTGCTGCGGCCCATGTCCACCTTCACGCGGGTCTCAAAGCGATCCGAGAGGCGGTCGGCGAGCCTCGCCAGGGCCGGTGAGGCGGCCCCTGGCGCCCGCGACGCCCGCTTACGCGGGGTCTCGTCGTCCAGTGCCACGATCTCCTCGACGGCCCGCACCGAGAGACCTTCCGCGACGATGCGGGTGGCGAGCCGGTCCTGGGCGTCCGGATCCTGCAACGAGAGCAGCGCGCGGGCATGGCCCGCCGACAGCACGCCGGCCGCCACCCGTCTTTGTACCGTGGGCGAGAGCCCGAGCAGCCGGATCATGTTGGTGACATGCGACCGGGACCGCCCGAGCCGACTGGCCAGTTCCTCGTGCGTCGCACCGAAGTCGCGGAGCAGCTGTTCGTACGCCGCGGCCTCCTCCAGCGGGTTGAGCTGCTGGCGGTGGAGGTTCTCCAGCAGCGCGTCGCGCAGCATGGCGTCGTCCGCGGTCTCCCGCACGATGGCGGGAATCCGTGGAAGCTTGGCGATCTTCGATGCACGCCACCGGCGTTCACCCATGACGAGCTCGTAGCGCTCGGGGGCCACCTCGCGTACCACGATCGGCTGGAGCAGCCCGACCTCGCGGAGGCTCGCCGCCAGCTCTTCGAGGGCGTCCTCATCGAAGTGAGTCCTGGGCTGGCGCGGGTTCGGGCTGACCGACTCGACGGGGATCTCGCGGAAGGTCGCCCCGTGTACGGGCAGCGGCCCGGTGCCGTCGCCGGAGCCGCGACCCGTCCCCCGGCCGCCGTAGCCACTGCCGTAGTCGGCGTAGTCACCGTAGTCAGCCGAGGCGGTGCCCACCTGACCGTCGAGGGGAGGAGGAGCAACCGGGATGAGTGCCCCCAGCCCTCGCCCCAGACCACTGCGCCGAGCACTCATCATGCCGCTCCATTCGAGTCCCGACCCCGTTCCGCGAGTTCGCGCGCCGCGGCCAGATAGGACAGCGAGCCGCGCGACGTCGGATCGTACGTCAGCGCGGACTGCCCATAGCTCGGCGCCTCCGCCAGACGCACGTTCCGGGGGATGGTGGTGGACAGCACCCGGTCCCCGAAGTGTTCCTTGACCTCGTGGACGACCTGGTCGGCCAGTCTGGTCCGGGAGTCGTACATGGTGAGCAGGATGGTCGACAGGCGCAGCTCCTGGTTCAGGTGCGCCTGCACCAGTTCCACGTTGCGCAGCAACATGCCGAGGCCCTCCAGCGCGTAGTACTCGCACTGGATCGGGATGAGCAGCTCACGGGCGGCCACGAGGGCGTTGACGGTCAGCAGCCCGAGAGAGGGCGGGCAGTCGATGAAAACATAGTCGACGTCCCGTTGCATGCTCGCGATGGCCCGCCGCAGCCGGTTCTCCCGCGCCACCAGCGACACCAGCTCGATCTCCGCGCCGGCAAGATCGATCGTTGCGGGCGCGCAGAACAGCCCCGGCGCCTCGGCGGACTTCACGATGACCTCGTCGAGGGGCCGATCCCCCACCAGGACCTCGTAGATCGAGGGGACCCCGGAATGATGGCTGACGCCGAGCGCCGTCGAGGCATTGCCCTGCGGGTCAAGATCGATTACCAGGACCCGGGAGCCATGAGATGCCAGCGCCGCCGCCAGGTTGACCGTCGTCGTCGTCTTCCCTACACCGCCCTTCTGGTTGGCGACCGAGATGATGCGCCGCCGGGTGGGGCGAGGGAATGGTTGTCGTCGTTCTACCGCCAGTGCTTCCACTGCTGCTGCCGCCGCCGCTCCGATCGGGGTCGAGGGATCGAGTAGGTCCAGTGCGGAGAGCGCGGAGTCATAGCCCCGCAAGCCCCCGCCCCTGGCCCCACCCTGGCCCGCCGACGCTGTTTCACGTGGAACGAGACTGTCCACGTGTCGGCTGGTCACGACCGACCTCCCGTGATCGGAGTGAATCCCGTGACGTCCGTCTGACCTGTCTGCCATCGTGCCGCTCACCGTCGCCGCGCCCTCCCCTGCTCTCGGCCCGGGTGCGCTGGGATGAACGTACGGCCCGGAGGACACGGGCGGGTTCCTCCACCCGCCCCTCCCCGCACCTCACGACATCCACGGGATGCCAACCCTGAGTTCCGAGACCGCTGCGCGCGTCCTGCAGTTCCTCCAGGATCCGTGAACCGCGCATCGCCAGCATGACACCACCTGGTCGCAGCATCGGAAAGAGGATTGCGCCCAGCCGCTCCAGGGGAGCGACTGCGCGGGCTACGGCTATCCCGAATCTACGACCGTCCGGGCCGATTCCGGCATCCGGCGCGCGGCCACGTACCACAGAAATCTGGTCCTCCAGACCTATGGTCGCCACAACCTCGTGCAGGAATCGGCACCGGCGTTCCATCGGCTCGAGCAGCACCACCCGCAGATCCGGGCGGGCGAGCGCCAGCGGGATACCCGGCAGCCCCGCGCCGCTGCCGACGTCCACGACATCGGCCTGCGCCGGGACCACGTCGGCTAGGACCGCGCAGTTGAGTACGTGGCGGTCCCAGAGCCGGTCAGTCTCACGCGGACCGATCAGCCCGCGCTCGACCCCGCCGGTCGCCAGCAGCTCGACGTAGCGCGCCGCGGATCCGGTCCGCGTGCCGAAAATCTCCACCGCGACGGGGGGCACCTCGGGGGCATCCGGGAGACCCGTCATGGCCGGATCCCCCGCCGTGCCATGCGGCCAGCCCGCGCCGGCCGGGCCGCCTGCGTCACCTCGACCGGCCACAGCATCGAGCCGAGCCGGGTTGGGCCCGTGGGCATCGCCAGGTGACCGCCGGCAGCGGGCGGGTGGGAGACCGGATCCGTGGACCCGGCCGGACAGGGCGAGAAAGCTGGGCAGGACGAGAAAGTCAGAAGACCGCGCACCCGACAAGCATCCCCGCCGACCTCGAGGTGCTCGCGCCGCCACCCCCACGGGAGGCACGGTTCCGGCCCGGGGGACGGATGTCAGGTCGTCCGGTCGGACACCACGCTCCGCTGCGGCCGATCGAGTCGCGGGGCGGCGCCGGCGCAGCGATCGAAGACGGTCAGCGTTCCGGTGAGGGGGAACTGCCAGCCACGGCCGGCGCACCACCCCGCCCGGGGCAGCGCGGCCAGGTCGGGCGCGAGCGCCGGCCGCTCCGCGTCGAAGACGAAGACGAGCAGCCGGGTCGGCGGGACCCGGCGGTTCGCCAGCTCGCCGACCAGGGAGGTACCCGCAGCGCCGAAGAAGATCGTGTCCTGCCGTGGTACCCGGGCCGGTAGCCGCCCGGCGCCGGCACTGGGGAGAGCGGCCGGCTCACGCGCCGGGTCGTCACTCGCCTCCATCGCGTACAGCCAGCCAGGCCGGGCGAGGCGGCCCCCGACCACCACCAGGTCTCCCGGGCGGTGCAGCTGCCGGGCCGCGATGGCCGCGTCGACCATCCGATCGAGGCCACGAGTCCGGTGCCGATGATCCCAGAGCTGCCCGCTTCCCGACAGCGAGGTTCCCAGGAGCGGGACACCAAGCAAGATGATCACTGCGAGGCCGGCCAACGGCAGCACGGCGGTCGGAGAAATCGTGTTCGCGCCGGCGCTCGACGTCGGCGAGACACCGGAAACATCCAATCGTGACTGCTCGGTGACGGTCCTTCCGGTAGGGAGGGTCGGGGTCGCGGCCATCGGTGCCGGTACGGCCGGCTGAGGCCCGACGGCGGGGATACGAGGTCGCACCGCCGCCACGAACAGGACCACCAGCCGCCGGGCGCCCACCACGATCACAACGACGATCAGCGGCACGACGAAGAGGTTGGTCCGGGTCGGCCCGAACGGCCAGTACCGCGCGGCGCTCGCTCCCAGCATCAGCACCTGGGCTCCGCCGAGCACGGTGAGGAGCAGCCTGCCGTCCGGTCGTCGTGCCAGCACGAGGACGCCGGTCAGGCCGGCGATCGACACCGCCACGGCGAGCAGCACCGAGACAACCGGTCCCCCGGGCACCGTCGCATGGATGAGGCTCGGGTCGAACCGGTCGATGCCGGGCGGCATACCGGTGATGAAGGCTCGCATCTGATCGACGATGAAGCGTACGGCCTCGACCGGCCCACGACCGGCGATGAACTGGCGATCCCAGTAGTCGCCGCGACGCTGACTGGACTGGTGCCCGATGAAGAACACGGTGTGCGCCACGCTGATGGCGACCGCGGGCAGGCATTCCACCAGTCGCCAGCGCCGCGCCGGACCGCGCCATACCTCCGCGGTCGCCAACGGCAGCACCAGAAAGATCCCGGGCACGGCGGTCAGGGCCAACAGGCCCGCCGCGGTGCGTCGCAGGAGCCGGGCACGGGAGAACCCGCCGGTGACAGGTTCAGGCTGCGGGGACAGCGAGGGCCGCGGGGACAGCGAGGGCCGCGGAGATGATCCGGTCGACCAGGCGAGGACGATGCAGACGGCGGCCAGCGCCTCGACGGAATACGGCTTGAGTTGGGTCGCGAGATCCAGGAAGGTCACGTTCAGGCACAGCCAGCACGTGGCGAACACCGCCGCGACCAGGCCGGTGAAACGGCGGGTGAGCAGGACGATCGCGGCACCGAGCAAGGGCACGGCGAGATACCCGGGAAGCCGGAGCGACCAGCTGTGCCAGCCGAGGACCTCGCCGGCCACCCGGGTCAGGCCGAACCAACCCAGCGCCGAGGGGGTGTTGGCGACGGTCAGCTCCGGCCAGAACGAGGACGCCGGTTCGCTGACGAAGTGGGCGCGCCAGATCTCGTCGTACCAGAAGGGTCTGGTCAGATAGGCATGCAGAATGCCGAGCACGGCCGCCAAGCCGACACCCACAGCGGCGGCCAGCACGGCGGAACGCGCCGGCCGCCACCGACCCGCCATCGGTCGGCGCCGGTCAGCCGAGAAGGATGACCACCCGGCGGCCGGGTTCCTCACCCTCGGACTCACTGTGCACGCCGTCGATCCCGGCAACGGTGTCGTGCACCACCTTGCGCTCGAACGGCGTCATGGGAGCCAGCTTCTCCGGCTCACCACGCGTGATGGCGCGCGACGCCGCGGCGATCGCAATCTTGCGAAGCTCGACCCGCCGCCGGGCGCGATGGCCGCCGACGTCGAGCATGAGACGGCTGCGGGTGCCCGTCTTCTGGAGCACCGCGAGCCTGGTCAGTTCCTGCAACGCCTCCAGCGTCTCGCCGCCCGCCCCGATGAGCTTGTCCAGCCCCTCGCCTACCACGGCGACGACGGCGCGGCCGCTCTCGACGTCGAGGTCGAGGTCACCGTCCATGTCGACGATGTCGAGCAGACCCTCGATGTAGTCGGCGGCGATCTCGCCTTCCAACTCGAGATCGGACAGACGCCGATCCTCCGTGCCGGCAGTCTCGTCCGAGGGAGCGTGCTCGTCGGAGACTCCGGCTCCATCCACAGCCAGTTCAGGTGCCGAACCGGTCATCAGCGACTCTCCAGGGGAACGGGGGCGGCGGAGCAGAGATTACGGGATGCCGCCACTCGATGACGAAATCGGGTCGGCAGCCTGCCTGTCGGTCGGTTGGTCGGTTGGTCGGGAACGGCGTCTCCCGGATCAACGCCGCCCACCGGGCCGCTTGCCCTTGCCGCGCCGTTTCGCGGGTCGGGAGCCGCCGACCTGGCGCCGCACTCCGGCGGGTACGGGTGCCGGCCGGGGCGTGCTCTCCCCGTCGGAGGGTGCCGTCGGCCCGCTCGCCGCGCTCTGCCCGGCATTCTTGCCCGGGGCGTTCCTGCGGCCCGCCGCGCTGGTCTTCGCCTCCGCGCTCCGCTCCGTGGATGCGGCCGTGGTAGCGGCGACGCCGTTGTCCGAGACGCCACCGCCCGAGACGCCACCGCCCGAGACGCCGTTGGCACCGGGACCGGCCGGCGCCCCCGCCTTACCGCTCTTCGGGGTCACCCCCGCCTTCGGAGTCACCGCAGTACGGGTCGCGGTCGAGGTGCCGTTACGGGACCGGGTGCCGGGGGGAGCCGTCGAGGACGTCCGACCGGCCGCCGCGGCACCGGAATCGCCGCCCTTGGTCGGGGTCACCGAGGCAGACCGGGGGCGGTTCTTCGACTTCGCCCCGGCTCGGACACCGGGAGCCGGCCGAGCGGGGGCGACGGCGCCGTCGGCGGCCGGACGGGCACCGGGCAGCCGGCCGTTCGCATCCTCGGTCTTGATCGGCGGCATCTTCTTCATGATGAAGAACTGCTGGCCCATGCTCCACAGGTTGGTGGTGAGCCAGTACAGCAGCACGGCGATCGGGAAACGGAAACCAAAGAAGGCGAGCATCAGCGGGGAGCCGTAGAGCAGCGCCTTCTGCACGATCGCCTGCTGCGGGTCGACCGGACCGGTGCGGGCCATGATCTGGCGCTGCGTGAGGAAGGTCGTAAGACCCATCAGCACGATCAGGACGATCGCGAGAATCCTGACGTGCGTGCTGTCGACGCCGAGGAAGCGCGAGAAATCGCCATCGGAGGTGAACTTGCTCGCCAACGAGATGCCGAACACCTTGGCCGAGGCGATCTGCTCCACCTGGTCCGCGGAGAGCCCGACCCGGGGACGCCAGACCAGCGAGTGGTTCGGGCCCTCGTTCATCGGCGCCAGGTGGGTGAACACGTGGAACAGCGCGATGAACAGCGGGATCTGGAGGAAGATCGGGAGGCAGCCGAGAAGCGGGTTTCCATGCTCCCGCTGCAGCGCCATCATCTCCTGCTGCATGCGGGGTTTGTCGTGCCCGTACTTCTCCCGGATCTCCTTGATCCGGGGCTGCATCACCTGCATCGTCCGCTGCGACTTCACCTGCTTGACGAACAGCGGGAAGATCAGAATACGGACGCAGACGACCAGCAGGACGACCGAAAAGGCCCAGGAGAAGAAACTGGCAGCACCGAAGATCGGCGCGAATCCCTGGTGAAAGAAGACGATCGCGTTCGCCGCGAGGTGGTATAGGGGATCCAACAACAGTCTGACTCCTCACACCCACGGTCCGCGACCGGAACCGGCGATCTCGGCCCGCGCCCCCCGGCTGGGAGACGGAGGACCATGCCTGTGGACGGGCGGTACGGCGACGACCGGATCGCCCGCGCTCCGACCGTCGGGAGACCTGCCGGGGTCGGCCATCGTGCCCCTGGGTCTCCGAACGATTCCCGGAGCCGGATCCGTTCCCGGCACGGGGTCGTACCCGCCGGCCGCAAACGGTTGGCAGCGCAGCAACCGGGCGACGACGAGGGCACCGCCACGCATACCCCCGTGGCGCCGCACCGCGGCCAACGCGTAGGCGCTACAGGACGGCTCGAACCGGCACATGCCGGCGTTGCGGGCCGACCAGCCGGCTCGGTAGAGCCGCACGAGCCCGATAAAGGTCCAGGCCAGGGGACCGCGTACCGCGCCGTCGGCGTTGCGGGCGACCCGCGGCAGACGGCGCCACACCATCCGGGAGGCCAGCAGGAGGTCGACGACGGCCGCCGTGGCCAGCAGCACGACCAGCACCGTCCCGGCGGTCATCGTCCACACCCATCCGGGCGCCTGGCATCCGCCGGCCGGGCCACCCTGGCGAGCGCGGCGTCCAGCGCACGGCCGAGCTCCGCGGAGCTCGCCGTCGCCGCATCGGGCAGCGCACGCACGACCAGCATCGTCCCCGGCGCGAGCGTGTCCAGCCGAACCCGTACCTGTTCCCGCAACCGGCGCCGCACTCTGTTACGCACGACCGCCTTCCCCACCCGACGGCCGACCACAAAGCCGGCCCGTGCCGGACCGCCGCTTGTTGTCCACAGACTGTGGACAACAAGCGGGCCGGATCGGGTTCGCCGACCCATGGTCCCCACCCGGGCATGCTCGTCCCGGGTTCGGACGCGGGAGCCCTCAGGAAGCATGACCGGCAAGGGGTACCAGCAGGACCAGCGGGACCCCGCCGTCAGGCGGAGAGCTCGCTGCGGCCCTTACGACGGCGGGCGGACAGGATCGCGCGGCCCGCGCGAGTCCGCATGCGCAGTCGGAACCCGTGCGTGCGGGCCCGCCGACGGTTGTTCGGCTGGAAGGTGCGCTTACTCACGTGAGAACTCCGTCTACAAGATGGACGCGGGCGGTGATCTTCGCCGCCGAGGGGGGAGTGGGCCGCACCACACGGCCCGGACAAGCAGATCCCACGACAAACGAAGCGGTCTAACACCGCGGTTCGGCCCAGCCTACACAGGGCGGTGCCTCGGACGGTCCGGCGGCGAGGGATCGCTGCCGGGCAGGGGGGACCTTCGGCGATCCGCCGACCCCGTGCCCGCCGGCCGCGGCTGGCCGCACCACCGTCATCCGGCCATCGCCCGGTCGCCACCAGGCCGACCTTGCCACAACGGCACTACACCGAACGCCAAGACGCGAGCGCACCGCGACCGCGGCCGCGGCTAGCCGGCATCCGTCCGGCGGCCGTGGAATGCCACACTGCCGCAGCGGGCCCTCGGCGCCTCCGACGATGGGGCAGGGACGCGGCCCGGCCGCCGCGGGTACGTTCCGGCCCCGGCACGGCGGCTCGGGCCGCACCTTACGATCCTGGTGGCAACGTCTCACTCGGGGCGGGCACCAGACGGCGTCAGGTATGCCCGCGTTCGGTGAGAACGACCGGCTCGGTGCACTCTGACCTGTGGAAAACGCCTGTGGAGAGGGCGGTCGGCGGAGGGGCCAGGGCGGAGCGGGGGGACCTGGAGCGGATTCAAATGACCTCACTGATACAGGTTCATCCCCGGGAACGAGCCGGTTGCGCCACGCCGCATGCCGTGTCGTGTCCATGCACAGGTTGTGGACGACGATGTGGAGAACCATCGCGACGAGGCCCCTCGGTCGCTCGGTGGCCGGGGACCACATCACCAGCCGCATCAGCCGCGACGCACCTCCAGCACGCGGGGAGCAGCACCACCCGCAAACCGTACCGAACTGCCCGAGGAGCCCCCGTGTCCAACCTCCGCGCCGACTCCGTCGCCGGTCTGCCGTTCGGGGACGAACCTTCGGGTGACCCGGACCTGGCCGCGGTGTGGAGCCAGGCCGTCGCCGGGGTCGCCGACGGCACGCTGTCCGCCCAGCAGCGTGCCTGGCTGCGGCTGACCCGCCCCCTCGGGCTCGTCCAGGACACGGCTCTGCTGGCCGCGCCGAACGAGTTCACCAAGGATCTCCTCGACTCGCGCCTGCGCCCCTTCTTGTCCACAGCGTTGTCCACAGCCTATGGGCGGGAGATCAGGGTCGCGGTCACCGTCGAACACCTGCCCGATCCGGAACCGATGAGCGGACCGATCCGGATCGTACGGCCGGTGGACGCCAGAGGCGACACCGCACCGGGTCAGGGCTCGGGCCCCGCCTCCGGTTCGGCGTTGAACGCGGATGCCGGATCGGGATCGACCGACACCGCCGCAACCCCGGTGCCGGGGGCGAGACCGGGCTCGTCGGCGGCCCCGGCATCAGCCGCTCCGGCACCGGCACCGGCACCGACGGCACTGGTGAACGGCGAACTGCCCTTCCCCGACGCCACCGAGGGAACACCACCGGTACGGGTCAGCGCGGGTCTCGGACGCGATGCGGCGCCGCACGAGACCGAACCGGCCCAGGCCCGGCTAAACCCCCGCTACATTTTCGAGACGTTCGTTATCGGCGACAGCAACCGGTTCCCCCACGCGGCAGCGGTGGCCGTCGCCGAGGCACCCGCGAAGGCCTACAACCCGCTTTTCATCTACGGGGACTCCGGGCTCGGCAAGACTCACCTTCTGCACGCGATCGGCCACTACGCACTCAAGCTCTACCCGAACATGCGGGTGAAGTACGTGAGCTCCGAGGAGTTCACCAACGACTTCATCAACTCGATCCGGGACGACCGCCAGCAGGCGTTCCAGCGACGCTACCGTGACATCGACGTCCTGCTTGTCGACGACATCCAGTTCCTGGAGAACAAGGAGCGGACGCAGGAGGAGTTCTTCCACACCTTCAACGTCCTGCACGACGGCGAGAAGCAGATCGTGATCAGCTCCGACCGCTCGCCCAAGCAGCTCTCGGCCCTGGAGGACCGGCTGCGCAGCCGCTTCGAGTGGGGACTGATGACCGACATCACCCCGCCCGACCTCGAGACGCGCATCGCCATCCTGTCGAAGAAGGCGGCCACGGAGCGCCTGCCGGTACCTCCGGACGTCCTCGAATACATCGCCACGCACATCGAGCGCAACATCCGTGAGCTGGAGGGGGCGCTGATCCGGGTCGCGGCCTTCGCAAGCCTGAACAAGTCCCACGTCGACCGCACGCTCGCCGAGATCGTGCTGCGTGATCTCATCCCCGATGCCGGCAATCCCGACATCACGGCCGCCGCAATCATGAACGCAACGGCGGCGTACTTCGGCGTCTCGATGGAGGACCTGTGCGGCACCTCACGTAGCCGCGTGCTGGTCACCGCCCGTCAGATCGCGATGTACCTGTGCCGGGAGCTGACCGACCTGTCGCTACCGAAAATCGGCCAGCACTTCGGGGGTCGGGATCACACGACGGTCATGCATGCCGACCGCAAGATCCGCGGTCTGATGGCGGAACGACGCGCGATCTACAACCAGGTCACCGAGCTGACGAACCGCATCCGTCTGCAGGCCCGGCAGGCCTAGCGCCGCTGCCCGCTGCCACCGCCGCTGCCACCGCCGCTGCCCACCGCCGGGCAGCTCGGTTCCTCCTATTCCCCCCGGCCGGAACGGTCCTGCGGACCGATGGCTGCCGCCCGACGGCGGGGCGTGACGCCTCGCCGGGTGTCACACATGGCGCATGGACCGGACGCCGCGGGGCAGGACTCCCCCGAACGACCACGGACAACCGGGGACAACCGGGGACAACCGCACCGAGCCCACTGGGTGGTTCCGCCCACAGCTTGTGGAAAACGTTGTGGACAGCCTGCGGTCGGGACCGTGGAGTGGCAGTGGACAGCCTGTGGACAACTCGGGGACGGCCTGTGGAGGGACAACGTGGTCCTTGTGGACGCAGATCGGGCCTGGGGATAACCACTGCGCGCATGCACAGATCCACCCACAAGATTTGCACCGGCCGACAACCCCTCTGACCTGCGGAAACAGCAGTTATCCCCAGTATCCACACCCCCTACTACTACGACCAACTAGATTTTTCTAAGAATGATCAAAAGCTCTTAGTACTAGGGGGTGTGGACAACGGCTCGAGCCCGGAGCCGAGCGATCTACGTGCCGCGGCTGGACCCCGGGCAAGCGCCCGGAGCGCGGCCGACCGCTCGTCGGCGTCTGCTGGCACTCTGAGATGCTGGTCGGTGTTCCCTGCGGGGTGACTCCGAACAACCGGAGGGAACGACAGGAGGCCTAACCATGAAGTTCCAGGTGGAACGGGACGAATTCACCGAAGCGGTCGCCTGGACCGCACGCACGTTGCCAAGCCGGCCGACCACCCAGTTGCAGGTGCTCTCGGGCCTGCTCCTCGACGCGACCGGACCGATGCTCAAGATCGCCGCGTACGACTACGAGGTGGCCGCCCAGTGCACGGTGCACGCGACCGTGTCGGAGGAGGGGCGCGGGCTCGTCAACGGCAAGCTGCTCGCGGAGATCACCCGGGCGCTGCCCGCGGCACCGGTCGATCTGGGCATCGACGGCACCCGTTTGATGATCACTTGTGGCAATGCTCGGTTCGCGTTGCCGATGCTGCCGGTGGACGACTACCCAGCCCTTCCGGCCATGCCCCCGATCACGGGGCACATCGAGGGATCCGCGTTCGCTGCGGCGGTCTCACAGGTGGCGATCGCGGCCGGTCGTGACGACACGCTGCCGGTCCTTACCGGGGTCCGCATCGAGATCGAGGGGGACACCCTCACCCTCGCCGCGACCGACCGTTACCGGCTCGCCGTCCGGACGCTGAAGTGGCGGCCGTCGGAAACAGCCGCCGGGCTCGGTGTGGGCGGTGTGGGCAGCCCCCCGCCCACACCGCCCACACCGGTCACGGTCGCCCTCGTGCCGGCCCGCACCTTGCTCGACACCGCGAAGTCGTTGTCAGGTTCGGGGGTGGAGGTGTCCATCGCGCTCGGGACGGGGCCCTCCGGCGAGACGCTGGCTGGTTTCGCCGGCTCGACCCGGCAGACGACGACCCGGTTGCTCGACGGAAGCTTCCCGCCCTACCGCAAGCTGTTGCCGGACAGCTCGCCGTTGATCGCGCAGCTGGAGATCGCCCCGTTGCAGGAGGCTGTCAAACGGGTGGCGCTGGTCGCTGCGAAGACCGCACCGGTGCAGCTGACGTTCTCCCCGGACCACCTCGTGCTGGAGGCTGGAACGGGCGGTGAGGCGCAGGCGACGGAGACCCTCCCGGTGACCTACGACGGGCCGGAGCTGTCTGTGGCGTTCAACCCGTCGTACCTGCTCGACGCGCTCGGGGCGCTGGAGTCGGACGTCGTACGGGTCGGTTTCGCCAGCGCGGAGGACCCGGCGGTGGCGGCGAACAAGCCGGCGATCCTGACCGGGAAGGCCGACGACGACGGCGAGGTCCCCGACTACCGGTACCTGCTGATGCCGATCCGCCTGCACGGGTGACGTGCACCTCACGCACCTGTCCCTCGTCGACTTCCGGTCCTACCCAGCCCTTGACCTGACGCTGGGTCCGGGAGTGGCCACCTTCGTGGGTGGTAACGGCCAGGGGAAGACCAACGTGATCGAGGCGATCAGCTATGTCGCCACGCTGGCCAGCCACCGGGTCGCCGGGGACGCCCCGCTGGTCCGTGACGGCGCGTCTCGGGCGGTCATCCGCGCCAGGATCGTCCGGGGTGACCGGGCCGCGCTGGTGGAGATCGAGATCGTTCTGGGAAAGGCGAACCGGGCCCGGTTGAACCGGGCTCCCGTCGCCCGGCCGCGTGACATCGTCGGTCTGCTGTGCACGGTGCTGTTCGCCCCGGAGGACCTGGCCCTGGTGAAGGGGGATCCGGCGCAGCGTCGTCAGTTCCTCGACGAGCTGCTGATCGCCCGGACCCCGAGGATGGCCGCGGTCCTCGCCGACTACGACCGGGTCCTCAAACAACGATCGACCCTGCTACGCACCGCCGGGACGGCCCGGCGAGCCGGGGGGCAGGGAGATCTGCGCACCCTCGACGTCTGGGACGGGTACCTGGCCACGCATGGCGCCGAGGTGCTGGCCGCGCGGTTGGCACTCGTCGATGCGTTGCGGCCGGCCGTGGCTGCGGCGTACGAGGCCGTCGCCGGCGCCGAGTCCGCCACCGCGCTGGACTACCGTTCCAGCGTCACCCTCCCGGACACCTTGCCTGCACCGGGTCCACCGGGTCCACCGGGTCTAGCGGGTCTAGCGGGCCAGCCAGAGCAGCCGGGCGCAGGTCGGCCGGGTCCGGCGGCACCGGATCGGACCATGCTGGCGGAGGCGATCCGCGCCGATCTGGAGGCCGCCCGGCCGCGGGAGGTCGAACGGGGGATGACGCTGGTCGGTCCGCACCGCGACGATCTACTCTTGTCGATCAACGGGCTCCCGGCCCGAGGCTACGCGAGTCACGGCGAGTCTTGGTCCCTCGCCCTCGCGCTCAAGCTGGCCTCGTTCGACCTGCTGCGTGCCGATGACCGCGAGCCGGTCCTGCTCCTGGACGACGTTTTCGCCGAACTGGACACGCGTCGCCGCGGTCGGCTCGCGGAACTCGTCGCCTCCGCGGAGCAGGTACTGGTCACAGCCGCGGTCGAAACCGACGTTCCCACGGAGCTGACCGGGGTGCGGTACGCCGTCGCCGACGGAGAGGTCCAGCATGCCCACTGAGCGCCCAGACCCCCGGGACCATCCCACCGCGTCCGGGTCCACCGCGTCCGGGTCCACCGCGTCCGGGCGGTCCCGGGGAGGGGCCGGGAGCCGAGGGAAGACCGAGGGGCCGGACGGCACCGCAGCCCGCGGAGCGGACCTGGCGCGGGAGATCCTCGCCCAGGCCAAACGGGACGCGCGGGAGCGTGGGCGGGGACGGGGGGGCGCCGGCCACACCGCCCGCCACCCGGCCGGGCCGGGTCCGGCCGGACCCGGCCCTGGTTGCGGTGGCGGGATGCCAGGTGCTGACGGCGGCACGTGGGCCGATGAGGAGGCATCCGCCGGCGCCACCGGGACGGGCGGCCCGTGGGGCCCGGGCTCTCGGGCCCGCCTCGGTGCCCGGCGGGCCGACCCGTCGGACGACCAGGTGCCCCGCCGGCCGCGGATGCCGGGCATCGCACCGCCCGGCCGGGAATGGCGCGAACCGGTCGGTTTCGGGACGGCGATCAACCGGCTGCTGGCGGCCCGTGGTTGGAAGGCTCAGGCGAGCGATGCGAACGTCCTGGCCCGATGGGATGTCATCGTCGGGCCGGACATCGCCGACCACTGCACCCCGGTGTCCCTGCGTGACGGAGACCTGGAACTTGTCGCGGAGTCGACGGCCTGGGCGACCCAGCTGCGCATGCTGTCCCGGCAGCTCCTCGGCATCCTGCACCGGGAGCTCGGTCCACACGTGGTCCGCCGGATCGTTGTGCGTGGACCGACGGCGCCGTCCTGGCGGCACGGGTCCATCCGAACCGGCGGTCGAGGACCCCGTGACACCTACGGCTGAGACCGGCGTTCGGCTGGCGCCCGCCTGACGCTCCCTGCGCCCCTGCGCTCTCCAGTAGCCCCGGTGCTCCAGGCGCCCCTTGGCGCCTGGAGCGTGCCTGTGGTATCCGTCGGGGCGACTGAGGTGATCATGACGGTTCCGCGGGGTCGCGGTGCCGGTGACAGGCGTGGAGGCGCGCCAAGGCGGTCGGGGGAGTCGGTCCGGTAGGGGGGGTTGGCCATCCCCATGTGCGTGGCGCTGCGCAGACGTCAGAGGGCTCCCTGCGTCCGCTATGGCGGGTTGCCGGGTAGACTGGTGGATACTTCCGCCCAGAACGAGGGGACCCGCCGCGTGGCCTACGATGCAAGTTCGATCAAGGTTCTCGAAGGTCTTGACGCGGTCCGCAAGCGTCCTGGCATGTACATCGGCTCCACTGGAGAGCGTGGACTGCATCATCTCGTCTACGAGGTCGTGGACAACGCGGTGGACGAGGCGCTCGCCGGTTACTGCGACACCATCACCGTGACGCTGCTTGCCGACGGCGGGGTGCGGGTCACCGACAACGGCCGCGGCATTCCCGTCGGCATGCATCCCACCGAGAAGCGGCCCGCCGTCGAGGTCGTGCTGACCACCCTGCACGCCGGCGGGAAGTTCGACGGCAAATCGTATGCGGTGTCCGGCGGGCTGCACGGAGTCGGCGTCAGCGTGGTCAACGCGCTGTCCACCCGGCTCGACGTGGAGATCCAGCGGGAGGGGCACGTCTGGTTCCAGCCGTACGTGGCGACCCGCCCGGACAAGCCGCTGGCCAAGACCGGTACCACCCGCAAGACCGGGACGTCGGTCACCTTCTGGGCGGATCCGACGATCTTCGAGACCACCGAGTACAAGTACGAGACGCTCTCCCGCCGCCTGCAGGAGATGGCCTTCCTCAACAAGGGGCTGTCGATCACGCTCGTCGACGAGCGTGACGAGGAACGCATGGCGGTCACCTACAAGTACGCCAACGGCCTGGTCGACTTCGTCGGTCACCTCAACGCCACGAAGGACACCATCCACCGCAGCGTGATCTCGCTGGAGTCGAAGGGCGTGGGCATCGAGGCCGAGCTCGCGATGCAGTGGAACGGCGGCTACACCGAGTCGGTCTACACCTTCGCGAACACCATCAACACCCACGAGGGCGGCACCCACGAGGAGGGTTTCCGGGCCGCGCTGACCAGCGCCGTCAACGCCTACGCCAAGGACCAGAACCTGCTCAAGCCGGTGAAGGCCGGGGCCAAGAACAGCGACGAGCGGCTCTCCGGCGACGACATCCGGGAGGGCCTTACCGCGATCATCTCGGTGAAGCTCGCGCAGCCGCAGTTCGAGGGCCAGACCAAGACCAAGCTCGGCAACACCGAGGCCAAGAAGTTCATCCAGGAGATGTGCTACTCGGCGCTCAAGGACTGGTTCGAGGTCAACCGCACCGAGGCCCGGGCTATCGTCAGCAAGGCGCTCGACGCCCAGCGGGCCCGCATCGCCGCCCGTCAGGCCCGCGATCTGACCCGGCGCAAGGGTCTGCTCGGCGGCACCGGTCTGCCGGGCAAGCTCGCCGACTGCCAGTACACCGATCCCGAGCGGTGCGAGCTGTACATCGTCGAGGGTGACTCGGCGGGTGGGTCGGCCAAGGGCGGTCGGGACTCGAAGTTCCAGGCGATCCTCCCGCTGCGAGGAAAGATCCTCAACGTCGAGAAGGCCCGCATCGACCGCGTCCTGAAGAACACCGAGGTCCAGGCCCTCATCCAGGCGCTGGGTACCGGCATCCACGACGATTTCGACATCGCGAAACTGCGCTACCACAAGATCGTATTGATGGCGGACGCCGACGTCGACGGCCAGCACATCCGGACCCTGCTGCTGACGCTGCTGTTCCGGTTCATGCGCCCGCTGGTCGAGGCCGGTCACGTGTTTCTGGCGCAGCCGCCGCTCTACAAGATCAAATGGGGTAGGGAGGACTGGGAGTACGCCTACTCCGACCGGGAGCGCGACGGGCTGGTCGCCCGCGGGGTGGAGTCCGGGCGCAAGCTGCCCAAGGATGCCATCCAGCGCTTCAAGGGTCTCGGCGAGATGAACGCCACCGAGCTGTGGGACACCACCATGGACCCGGACCGGCGCATCCTGCTGCAGGTCACGCTCGACGACGCGGCGGTCGCCGACGAGTTGTTCTCCGTGCTCATGGGTGAGGATGTCGACGCGCGTCGCAGCTTCATCCAACGTAATGCCAAGGACGTGCGTTTCCTGGACATCTGACCCGGCCGTGTCGCGTGCCTCGGATCGGTCGTCGGGTGACCCTCAGGTCGGTCCGGGCGCGGCGATCCCGACGGTCCGACCCGGCGGACGGAGGGCTCCGGATCCCACCCGCCGTCGGATCCACCCGGCCCCGTTGCTCGGGGCGCCCGTCCCGCCCTGACGCCCTAACGCCCTGACGACTGCTCCCACTGCCCTGGAAGGACCCCGTGGTCGACGTCCTACCTCCTCCCCCCGGCGACCGCATCGAGCCCATCGGCATCGAAGTCGAGATGCAGCGGTCGTATCTCGACTACGCCATGTCGGTCATCGTCGGCCGTGCGCTGCCGGAGGTACGCGACGGGCTCAAGCCCGTCCATCGCCGGGTCCTCTACGCCATGTACGACGGCGGCTACCGCCCCGACCGCGGGTACTTCAAGTGCTCCCGCGTGGTCGGGGACGTCATGGGTAACTACCACCCCCATGGCGACACGGCGATCTACGACACCCTCGTCCGGCTCGCGCAGGGCTGGTCGTTGCGCTACCCGCTGGTCGACGGGAACGGCAACTTCGGCTCGCCCGGCAACGATCCACCCGCCGCCATGCGGTACACCGAGGCGCGGATGGCGTCCTTGGCGATGGAGATGCTGCGTGACATCGACCAGGAGACGGTCGACTTCGCCCCGAACTACGATGGGCGTTCGCAGGAGCCGCTCGTTCTGCCCAGCCGGTTCCCGAACCTGCTCGTCAACGGCGCCGGCGGCATCGCGGTCGGCATGGCGACGAACATCCCGCCGCACAACCTGCGCGAGGTCGCGAAGGGCGTGCGGTGGGCGCTCGACCACCCGGACGCGAGCGACTCCGAGTTGCTCGAGGCGCTGATCGGCCTGATCAAGGGCCCGGACTTCCCGACCTCGGGGCTCATCGTCGGCCGTAACGGCATCGAGGAGGCCTACCGCACCGGCCGCGGCAGCATCCGGATGCGGGCGGTGGTGAACGTCGAGGAGAACAAGGGCCGCACCCAGCTCGTCGTCACCGAGCTGCCCTACCAGGTGAACCCGGACAACCTCGCCGAGAAGATCGCCGAACTGGTCCGGGACAACAGGGTCACCGGTATCGCCGACGTCCGGGACGAGACCTCGGCGCGCATCGGCCAGCGTCTGGTCATCGACCTCAAGCGCGACGCCGTCGCCAAGGTCGTGCTCAACAACCTCTACAAGCACACCCAGCTCCAGGACACCTTCGGCGTCAACATGCTGGCGATCGTCGACGGCGTGCCGCGTACCCTCCGCCTCGACCAGATGGTCCGCTACTACGTCGAGCACCAGATCGACGTCATTGTCCGCCGGACCCGCTATCAGCTGCGCAAGGCCCGCGAGCGGCTGCACGTCCTGGACGGTCTGCTGATCGCGCTGGATCACCTCGACGAGGTCATCAATCTCATCCGCAACGCCGAGTCGGCGGACGTGGCCCGCGGCCAGCTGATGGAACGCTTCTCGCTGTCGGAGATCCAGGCCACCGCCATCCTCGACATGCAGCTGCGCCGGCTCGCCGCCCTGGAACGTCAGCGGATCATCGACGAGGCGGCCGAACTTCGCGCGAAGATCTCCGATCTGGAGGCGATCCTGGCCTCGCCGACCCGGCAGCGGCAGATCATCGGCGAGGAGCTCGCCGAGGTCGTCGAGAAGTTCGGCGACGAGCGGCGAACCCGTCTCGTCCCGTTCGAGGGCGACATGTCCATCGAGGACCTGATCGCCCAGGAGGACGTGGTCGTCACCGTCACCCGCGGCGGTTACGCCAAGCGCACCAAGACCGACCTCTACCGCTCGCAGCGCCGCGGCGGCAAGGGCGTGCAGGGCGCGGCGCTGCGCGAGGACGACATCGTCGAGCACTTCTTCGTCACGACCACCCACCACTGGCTGCTGTTCTTCACGAACAAGGGCCGGGTGTACCGGGCGAAGGCGCACGAGCTGCCCGAGCAGGCCAGGTCGGCCAAGGGCCAGCACGTCGCGAACATCCTGGCTTTCGGGCAGGATGAGCGGATCGCCGAGGTCATCGCGGTCAAGGACTACGAGGCCGCCCCCTACCTGGTCCTGGCGACCAAGCGCGGGCTGTGCAAGAAGACCGCGCTGCATGACTTCGACTCGAACCGGGCCGGTGGCCTGGTGGCGATCAACCTGCGCGACGACGACGAGCTGATCGCCGCCCGGCTCGTGGCGCCCGGCGACGATCTGCTCCTGGTCAGCCGCAACGCCCAGTCGATCCGGTTCCACGCCGACGACGAGCAGTTGCGGCCGATGGGCCGGGCGACCTCGGGTGTGATCGGTATGCGGTTCGATGCCGAGGACGAGCTGCTGTCCATGGACGTCGTCGTGCCGGGTACGACGGCGGATCTGCTCGTCGCCACCTCCGGTGGATACGCGAAGCGGACGCCGCTGGCCGAGTACCCGGTGCAGGGCCGTGGTGGCAAGGGCGTGTTGACCGCTAAGATCGTCTCGACTCGCGGTGGTCTGGTGGGGGCACTCGTCGTCGATCCCGACGACCAGCTCTACGCCATCGCCTCCAACGGGGGTGTATTGCGGACCGTTGCCAAGGATGTACGGCGGGCGCAGCGGCAGACCATGGGAGTCCGGCTCATCGATCTGGAGTCCGGGGTGCAGGTTGTCGGAGTCGCGCGTAATGCTGATGCGGAGGACACCGACGCCGGGCCCCAGGAAAGCTGAGAGCGAGCCCCGAGAGGCTGACGGTCTCGTGGTCGTGGCCACCCACGCCGAGAACGACGCCGCCCGAGGGGACGGGTGTGCGCGGGACCCGTGCACACCGTCAGGACCGAACCGGGAGAGTCCGTGAGTGACAGTCAGGAAGACCGGCCAGCCCGGTCGGCGGTCTACCGCGCCCCCTCCTCGGCCGCCGGGTCGGAGGGAGCGCGTGATACCGAGCAGTCCCGCCGGCCGAGCAGAGGGGACGGGGCCGGCCCGCGGTCCACGGTGAGACCCGCTTCCGCTGGTTCCTCCGGTGCTGGCGGCGCGGCCAGGGGCGCGGGTTCCTCCGGCCCGGGTTCCGCGAGCCCGGGTTCCGCGGGTTCCGCCGGTGTTTCCGGTTCCGCCGGGCGTGATTCGGAAGCCGGTCGCCGGGCCGGCGCCGGGACGGCGCCGGGACGCGCGGCGGACGCCGCGGGCCGCTCGTTGTCGCTGCGGGACGGCCGTGGGGGGGACGCCGGCAGCGAGACGGTGAAGGTGCCCGCGGCCGGCGGTGGGCCCGCGTCCGGTAATCCGTTCTTCCAGCGGCCCGGGCGGTCCGGTCGGCCCGTGGATGAGCGGGAGGGCGGCCGCGGCCCGGCCGGAGGCGCGGCGGACTCGCCGCCGTCCTCCGCCGGGGGGCCGACGGGTTCGATTGGGTCGTCGAAGGCCGGGTCGTCGAAAGCTGGGTCGTCGAAAGCTGGGTCATCGAAGGCCGAGTCGTCGAAAGCCGAGTCGTCGAAGGCCTATCCGGCCGAACCCGGCTCGTCGGCGTCGGGTTCGGCGGCGCCCCGCTCCGGATCGGTCCCCGACGGGGCGAAGTCTCCCTTGTCCTCGCGGTCCTTGTCCAGCTCCTCCGCGGGCGCGTCGGGCGCGTCGGGCACGGGTTCGTCGGGTGGCCCCTCCACGGGACGTGCCAGCGGAACGTCGTCGGTGTCCCCATCCGGGTCGGCTCGTACCGGGGCCGCTGGAACCCACTCCGACGAGGCGGGCTCGGCTACCCGGAAACTCGGCTCGGCCGCCGTATCGTCGCCGGCGAAGTCCCTCGGCCTGGCGCCACCCGGACCCGGTCGAGCCACGCCAGGGGGGCCGGCAGTTCGCGTGGAGCCCCCGGCCGAACGGCCACAGGAGAACGACACCATCTCCCTGGTCCGCCCGCCCAGCATGACGAGGAGCCGTACCACGAATCCCGACAGGAACCGTGCCGCGCCCGAGCGCATGCCCGCCCCCGATCCGGTACGCCCCGCCGCGCCGGGCCCGGCGGGGGGCAGGCCCGGCGGTGCCGGCCCCACGGCGGCCTACGACCGGCCGCTCGCGGCGCCGGAGTCCGCGGGTACCGCCACGACGACGGGCGCTCTGAACAGCGTGACCACGACCTCCCCCGGCGCGCTCGACGACCAGCTCGAGCCGGTCTCCGCTGAGCGGGCGGGTGCCGGTCACTCTCCTAGCCGGTCCGGTCCCGGCTCGTCCGGTTCCGCCCGCCCGCCCGGTCAGGGCCGGCGGGCCAAGCTCAAGCTGTCCAAGGTCAATCCCCTCACGGTGACCCGGGTCAGCTTCGCGTTCTCCCTCTGCGTCTTTGTGGTTCTGCTCGTCGCGATCGCCGTGCTGTGGTTCGTCCTGAACTCGATCGGCGTGTTCGACAGTGTCTCCGACGCGGCCGACACCCTGACCGACAGCAGCAGCACCGACATCCGAGGATGGCTGTCGTTCGGCCGGGCAATGCAGATCAGCTTGCTCATCGGGGCGATCAACGTCATCCTCATGACCGCGCTGTCCACGCTCGGTGCCCTGCTCTACAACCTCTGCGCCGAGATGATCGGCGGCGTCGAGCTGACCCTGAGCGATCATTAGCTTGGAGGTGCGGCGGCGGTCCCACTCCTCCGCCGCCGTCCTGTATTCTTGCACTCGCAGCACGGACCTATAGCTCAGTCGGTTAGAGCGCTTCCCTGATAAGGAAGAGGCCGGTGGTTCAAGTCCACCTAGGTCCACGCGCTGGCCGGTCATGCTCGCCGCCCTGTGGGCGGCTTCGCCGTGGCCGTCATGCTGGCCGGGGGGGCCAAGCCCCCCAACCCCCCGCGTTGCGCCTTCGGCGCTCGCCGTGCCCAGCGGGGTGGTCGGGCCCCGGCGGCGGCGAGGTCTGAGATCGGGGCCGGGTCGACGTGCTGCGCGAGGTCGAGGGCAACGCCACAGGGACGACCCTCGGCTGCATAAACCGTCCACCGGTGATCCGGGAAGATCCCCGCGCATGCGGGGACGACACTTGCTGACCTGGGAATCTATCAGCGGAGCAGGCCGAAAAACTTCACTCCGCTAAGCCGGCCGTTGGCGGTCGGCAGGGTGCCAGACGTGGCGGCGGAACCAGTGTGCCCGTCAGTGTCCCGGCGACGGCGTCGGCGGGCCGCCGGCACGACGGTCCGCACGCGCGGCCAGCGCACATAGCGCAGCCGGCGCAGACCGGGAAGCCTGCGCCACGTCAGGGAGCTGGCCGTGCCGGTCGCGCCGAGGCGGACACCGAGGCGGCGGACACCGATGCGGGCACCGGGGTGTGGCGAAGCTTCTCCACCAGGATGGACAGCCGGCGGCCCGGTTTCTCCAGGACGACGTAGCTGATCCATCCACCGATGACGCCGGCCGTGACCAGCAGGGCGGCCACCCACGGAAACGCCGACGGCGCGTGACTGACCAGCCCGTGCCGGTCCAGCACTAGCAGCAGAATCGGCTCATGCCACAGGTACACGCTGTAGCTGATCATGCCGAGCCAGACGAATGCCGGGGTGGCGAAGAACCGGCGCCACAGCGTGTCGCGGGGCGCCAGCACGGAGGCGGCGAACAGCACACCGAAACCGATCGAATTCAGCGTGGAGAACGCCTCGAACGATGCCGCGGTGTGCCCCCGGACCATCGCGCCAGCGATGATGAGCCCGGCGGCGACGAACCGCAACGCACACGCGAGCGGGGCGGACAACGGCCGTTCCCGACCGCGGCGGACATAGAGAACCGCAGTGATCATTCCGAGGCCGAAGTTGCCGGCATAGTTCTGCGGCGAGAACCAGTACGCCCACTGGTCGTGCTGGGCCCGCACGATGTAGACCGCGTAGACGATCCAGACGGCGGACACCACGATCAGCAGGACCGGCGGCAGGCAGAGCCGCCGCCAGCGATGCGCCTCGGGCAGTCGATGGGTCTGCCGCCGCCGCAGCCAGCCGGCGACCAGGGCGAGGTAGAGATAGAAGTAGACCTCGACGGCCAGCGACCAGGCCGGGCCGATCGTGTAAAACACCCGTTTACTGTCGAAGACCTGGGTGAAGGTCAGGTGTTCGACCAGGTCGATCCAGTCGCCGGGCAGGCCGGGGTTGCGCGCCGCCCATACGATGATGAGCGCCGTGTAGTACAGCGGAAGAATCCGTAGCCCACGACGTATGAGCGTGTCTGTGGGTGACCGTTGGGTCCGGCCGGCCCTGACCCGGTTCACCATCGGCATATACAGCAGGAACCCGGAGACCAGGAAGAACCAACTGATCATCCCGTCGAAGGCGCCGAGGACCTGGCCGAGGAATGTACCCGCGTACGGCGTGTTGCCATCCCCGCGGCAGAACTGATAGGCGTGGAAAATGATCACCGAGATCGCCGCCACGCCGCGGAACCCGCCCAGGTCAACCAGCTCGAGCCTGGGATCGCCCACCGTCGTCCGCCGACGACCGCGGCGGTTTCCTCCGGTCCCTCCGGTGATACCTGCCTCCCCGGCCCGCGGCCGGGCCGAGGTCCGGACCGGCACCGTCGGCCGCTCCCTCGGTGGCGGTAACGGCGGTGGCGGCGGTGGCACCGGTGGCGGTGGGGGCTGCGCCCACCAGGACGGGAGAGCCGGCGCGGGCAGAACCCGGGACCTCGGCACGATGTTTCGAGGGTCGCCTGGTGTGGTCATGACCTGGCTTCGGGGTAAGGGACCACACCGCCCGCCGCGAAGCCGGTTGGAGGGACGGAGCCGGCTGGAGGTGCGGTCGCGCTGTCCGGCGTGACCGGGTCGGGCTGCGGCACGGTGCGTGGGGTCACGTGCCACTCTCGTTCCCGCAGCAGCTCCTTCACCGGTGCCAGCCGGGCGATGACGTTCTTGAACTCGCTGTAGAAGATGTTCATCAGGCAGAACTGGACGAACCAACTCCGGTGACGGCGGATCGTGGGGTCGGCGAGGGCGTACGCGAACAACGCCTGGATCGGGCCCGTCATCGTCGAGAACAGGGTGGCGACCACGTACAGGGAGACGTTCAACCGGAAACCGTGCTCGGCCTGCGGGTGCAGCAGACCGAAGGCGATCAGCGGATACATCTGGAGCGAAAGCCACGGATGTATCTCGCGCCAGCCCAGCAGCCAGAGCAGGCCGAGTTTCTGGCGGGCGGTGAGGTCTGGTGAGCCGACGGCTTTCCACAGATGCCGCCGGGAGACCTGGTACCAGCCCTGCGCCCAGCGCAACCGCTGCCGCCACAACGCCGACATCGTCGTCGGCGCCAGCTCGTAGGAGACCAGTTCCGGGTCTGCGACGATCCGCTCGCCGCTCATGATGGTGCGCAGGCTCGCGTCGATGTCCTCGGTCAGCATCGAGCCGCGCATACGGGTCTGGTGCAGCAGGTCGGTCCGCCAGTAGCCGTTCGACCCGCCGAAGATCCCGAAACCATGCATCCTCGCCCGGCCGGGATGACTCACCGCGTAGATCGACTCGAATTCCACGGCGACGGTGCGGCTGATCCGCGATGCCTCTCCGTTCCGGATCACGCAGTGCCCCTGGACGACCGCGGCTCCGTGCGACAGCCACCGCCAGGCCCGTCGGAAGGCGTCCGGTGCCGGATGATGATCCGCGTCGAAGACACCGACGAACTCACCGGTGACCACTGGCATCGCCGCGTTCACGTTCTGCGCCTTGGAGGTGCTGGTCGGCACATGCATCGGGACGAAACGGGGATCGGATTCGGCGATCCGCGCGAGCTTCTCCTCCACGGGCAGGTATCGGGGGGTGTTATAGGCGAGGATGATCTGTAGCGGACCCGGGTAGTCCAGCCGGAGGAACGCCTTGACCGTGTCGACGATCGTGGCCGACTCGTTCGGCAGATACGCGGCGATGATGGCGCTCGCCGCCGGGAACGGCGCGGCGGGCGCGTCCGGGCACTTCTCCGGTTCGAGCGCCGACAACTGCTCCAGGTAGGTGGTGAGGGTAGTGCCGGCCAGCGCGATGGCCAGGAGTGCGAAGACGACGTGGGTCGGATCGAGGCCCAGTGTGAACAGTGTGCTGTAGATCCCGAACGGGAGTCCGAGGCAGACCGCGGTCGAGACGACGATTTGGACGGCATCGGACGGCCGCAACCGTGTGTGCAACGGGCGCCCGGAACGTCGCGGCTGGTTCTCCGCCGGTTCCATCTTAGGGTCGTAACAGACGGGGACCATGTCGAGCTGCTGGGCGGCGAGACCCATGGCCAGCCGGGCCCGCCGCAGGGCGGTGGCATCGTCGATGGTGTCGTCCACCTGGACGAACCCCGGAACGGGGGTTACCCGCAGGCGCTCGCCGTCGACAGCGAAGTCACAGCTCGCGACCGTACGCACGATCTCGCCGAACGCCGCTTCGGCGGAGCGGCCCGGCCGCGTCGGCAGGACGACGACCACCTCGCCGGGGCGGCCCTGGCCGATGGCGGAGCCACGCCACCGATGCAGACCACCTGCCAAGGCAGCGACCTGATTGAGCAGGGACAGGCAGGCGCCCGGAGCGAGGCGCTCGCGCAGCCGGCCGAACTCGGCAATGTACAGAAGGCCGACGACACAACTCCGGCCCGTCGATCGAGTGCGGCTCCGGGCCTGCTGGATGGTCGCGACGGCGCGATCGTGGTGCTCGTGATGGTAATGCCGTCGTCCTGGCACCCGCATGACCCGCCGCCATCCGGATCCATTCGGGACGACGAGGTCACTCGTGCGCGGATCCAGATCCGCCACCGCGTACTCCGGCGGCGGAACTGCCATATTCAGTGTGTTGATCCCCCCCGGCGTCGGCCTTTCAGTGACCGTTTCAGCGAAATTCGCAGCCATGAACTGAACTCTCGCTAGATGCGCCGGATAATTCTAAATCTTTTTGGTGTAGGGAGTCGTGGGAACCGGGGCTGTACTCCTCTCGCCTGGCCGAAAAGTAAATACCTGGGAGCGTGATTCTCTGCTGGTTCGCTGGTTCGGCTTTATCGTGGCCGACACCTTACCAGCCGGGGTTCGGGTGCCTGTGGGTGGGCTGTGCGCCAGGGGGGGGATGATACGTTGCGTTGGGGGTATGTGAGTTAGATTTAACGTTCTGTTCATCCTTTCCGGTAATCATCCTTACTCGCGCGCGGATCGCGGACGATTCGGCGTCCGCGGTCTCCGCGGGAACGGCTACGGGAACGGCTGCGGGAACGGCTGCGGGAACGGCTACAGGACACGGCCGGCATGACCGGACGCGACTGGGCGCGACCGGGCACGGAAAAGGCTCCCCGGTTTTTCGGGGAGCCCTATGTACGCATGGTGTCGGTGAAGTTACGTCACGCAATGAATGGTCTGAGGTTCGCGCTCTTCCCGCAGGTAGCAGCCATGATGGCGCCGCGCCTGGTGATGCTGTTGATCATGGGAGTGGCCAGTCCGCCGAGCGGACAGGGGGTGCGATCTGTCAAGCTCGTAGCGAACGAAGCACGTCGAGGATCGGCGGTGGCGCGGGGTCGATCCTGCCGATCGGCAGGATCGACCCCGCGTCGACTCACGCGCAGGCGCGCCCCGGTCGGATGGAAGGAGATGCTCGCCATGGCCTCGCGCTTGGCGCGATCTGACGAGAAGGACGAGAAGGTCGATCGGCGGGTCCGGGTGCAGGGGGAGCCGGTCGACTCCTACCCGCAGCTGCCACCGGAGGTCGGCCGCGGTTCCATCCGCAGGATCACCGTTGTCGGCGAGCCTGTTCTGCACCGGCCCTGTAAGAAAATCACCGAGTTCGGGACCGCGGAGCTCGCTGCGCTGATCGACGACATGTTCACCACCATGTACGGCGCCGAAGGTGTCGGACTCGCGGCGAACCAGATCGACGTTGACGCCGCGGTCTTCGTCTACGACTGCACCGACGAGGATGGTGTGCGGCACGTGGGCCATCTGGTCAACCCCGTCCTGGAGGAGGCGCCGCCGACGGAGCGCCGGCTCGTCAAGGGAGATGAGGGGTGCCTGTCTGTTCCGGGGGCCTACATGGAGGTCGCCCGGCTCGGGCATGCCGCTGTCCGCGGTCAGGACCAGCACGGTGCCCCGCTCCGCCTGGAGGGAACCGGCTATTTCGCCCGTTGCCTGCAGCATGAGACCGATCACCTGTACGGCAGCCTCTACATAGACCGGCTGTCGAGCCGCGGACGCAAGAAGGCCCTCCGCGAGATGGAGGAGCGGACCGAGGAGATCTTCGCCCGCCGGGTCGAGGTGGCCGCCCAGCTCGGCAGGTAGCGTGCCACTGGCGCGCGCTACCTGTCCTGCGAGAAAGGCTACCTGTCCTGCGAGAAAGAGGGAGTCGGCGGTGGATGTGGTGTTGCGGCGGGCGGCCGAGGCGGCGACGGGCTTCATGCCCGCGGAGGAGGGCCTGGCGCTCTACGCGGCGGCGACGCGGGTATCGGCTGGCGGCCTGATCTGCGAGGTCGGCACCTACTGCGGTAAGTCGACCCTGTACCTGGCCGCGGCCGCCCGGACGGTGGGGGCGACGATGGTCACCGTGGATCATCATCGCGGGTCGGAGGAGAACCAACCCGGGTGGGAGTACCACGATGCCGATCTCGTCGACCCGCGTAGCGGCCGGCTGGACACGCTGCCCTTCCTGCGGCGGACGTTGGAGGACGCGGGCGTCGAGGACGTCGTGACGGCGGTCGTCGGCCGCTCCGAACGGGTGGGGCGATGGTGGTCGACCCCGGCCGACCTGCTCTTCCTCGACGGTGGGCACACCGAGGAGCAGGCCCAGGCGGACTACGAGGCCTGGGGCCGCCATGTGCGGCCCGGCGGTCTCCTGGCCATCCACGACGTCTTTCCGGACCCGGCGGACGGGGGTCAGGCGCCTTACCACGTTCTGGTGCGAGCGCTGGCGGAGGGCTTCCGCGAGCTGTCGTGCGCGGGTTCGCTGCGCGTCCTACGCCGCGTCGGCTGAGCGGCATCCGCAGGCCGGCCGCTGCCGAGGAAGCCGGCGCTCGGCGGGTGTCCCCACC
>NZ_CDXDOR010000002.1:0-17304 GCF_978021225.1 Frankia sp. CeTa3Moorea
GCCGCAGTGGGGGACACCGCAGCCCCCGCCCGGGCAGCAGTGGGGCCCGCAGCCGGGTGGTCAGCAATGGGGTCCGCCGCCCCCCGCGCTGGGAGCGCCCGGTCAGCAGGGTGGCCGGGTGAACCTGGACAAGGGGCGGGTATCGCTCACCAAGGGGCAGAGCGTCTCGTTGGTGAAGACCGGCGCGCCGCCGCTCACCCGGGTCCGGCTGGGCCTTGGGTGGGATCCGGCCCAGCACGGGAAGTCGATCGACCTCGACGCGTCCTGCATCCTGTTCGACGAGCGCGGCAAGGATGTCGACAAGGTCTGGTTCATGTCCAAGAAGGGCGCCCGGGGAGCCGTGCGCCACTCTGGGGACAACCTGACCGGCCATGGCGGAGGGGACGATGAGACGATCATGGTCGATCTCGGCGCCCTGCCGGGGAACGTCGTCACCCTGATCTTCACGGTCAACAGTTTCCAGGGACAGACCTTCGTCGAGGTGCGTAACGCCTACTGCCGGTTGTATGACGATCTCACCGGGCAGGAGCTCGTCCGGTTCGACCTGTCCGACTCCAAGCCGTCCACCGGACTGGTGATGTGCCGGGTGCAGCGCGACCGCGGGGCTCCCACCTGGTCGATGACGGCGATCGGGGAGTTCCACGACGGCAAGACCGTCCGCGCCATGGTCAATCCGTCGAGGCAGTACCTGTAGGCAGTGCCCGTAGCCCGATCCCCGGCCCCGGAACGCCGGGCGGTTTGCCGGCGGCCCGCGCGGCGGTGTTGATCCGGCCGACCTCTCCGGGTTGTGGGATGTCCCGGGCCGGGTAACCTCCGGCCGTGAACAGGTCTGCAGGGCCGTCGTGGGCCGGTATGTTGCGCTTCGCAGGCATCGTCCGGTGATGGGCATGATCTCCCGCCCGGCTCCGTCCCGCGTCTACTGCCGCCGGCTGGCGGGCCTGCTTGTCCTGGACCCGAATGGCGACCAGGTCGGCAGGGTGCGCGATGTGATCGCGACGCTGCGACTCGGGCATGAGCCGCCCCGAGTCCTGGGCCTGGCCGTCGAGGTCCAACGCCGACCGATCTTCGTGCCGATGAGCCGGGTCACCGGGGTGGAGTCGGGCGCGGTGGTGCTGTCCTCGGCCCGGCTGAGCTGGCGGCGTTTCCAGCAGCGCCCGAACGAGACCCGGGTGCTCGGCGAGCTGCTTGACCGGCGGGTGACGCTCATCTCGTCCGGCGTCGAGGTGACCGTCGTCGATGCCGCGATCGAACCGGTTCGCGGCGGCGACTGGGTGCTCGACCAGGTGGCGGTGCGGGTCGGCCGGGGCCGGCGCGGTGAGGTGAAGACGGTCGCCTGGGACGAGGTCACCGGCTTCTCGCTGCCCGAGGAGGGGCAGGGGGCCGCGAACCTGCTCGCCGCGTTCGAGAAGCTGCGGCCCGCCGACCTCGCGTCGCTGCTGCATGACCTGTCCGAGAAACGGCGCGCGGAGGTCGCTGCCGCCCTCGATGACGAGCGGCTTGCCGACGTCCTCGAGGAGCTGCCGGAGGACGAGCAGGTCGAGTTGCTCGGGGGACTCGCCGACGAGCGGGCCGCCGACGTGCTGGAGGCGATGGGCCCCGACGACGCGGCGGACCTGCTGGGCGAGCTGCCCGCCGACGACGCGGAGCGTCTCCTGCGGCTGATGGAGCCCGACGAGGCCGCCGGCGTGCGTCGTCTGCTGCTCTACGCCGACGACACGGCCGGCGGCATGATGACCAGCGAGCCGGTCGTGCTCGCTCCGAACGCGACGGTCGCCGAGGCGCTGGCCCGCATCCGCGAACCCGAGCTTTCCCCGGCGCTTGCCGCGCAGGTCTACGTGGTGCGCCCGCCCTACGAGACGCCCACCGGCCGCTACCTCGGTCTCGCCCATTTCCAGCGGCTGCTGCGTGAGCCGCCGGCGACCCTGGTCGGTGGCGTGATCGACGTCGACATCGCCTCGCTGCGGCCCGAGACCCCGCTGGCCGAGGTCACCCGTCATCTGGCGTCCTACAACCTGGTGGCGGCACCGGTTCTCGACCGCGCCGGCCGGCTCGTCGGCGTCGTCACCGTCGACGATGTGCTCGACCACCTGCTTCCCGCGAACTGGCGGGAGCGACAGCTCGACGCGGACGTGGATGCGCGGGCGACCCCCGGGGCACTGACCCCGCCCGCCGCGGGCGACGTGGAACCAGGCTCCCGCGGCGAGGTGGGCAGCTCCCCGGCCGCGCCATGAGACGCCTGGGACGCCTGGGACGCCGTCGGCCGCGAGGCGCCCGCCTCGATCAGCCGCGGCTGTCCCGGCGGTCCGCCCTGCGCTCCGCCTACGAGCCGGACGCCTTCGGGCGAATCGCGGAGCGGGTGGCGCGTTTCATCGGCACGGCCCGGTACCTCGTTGCGCAGAGCGTCGTGATTGTGCTGTGGGTCGCCTACAACATCATCGCCCCGCAGTCCGCCCGGTTTGACAATTTCCCGTTCATCTTTCTGACGTTGGTCCTGTCGCTGCAGGCCGCGTACGCGGCACCGCTCATCCTGCTGGCGCAGAACCGCCAGGACGACCGGGACCGCGCGAACCTTGCCCAGGACCGCGAGCAGACCATCCGTAACCGCGAGGACACCGAATACCTCGCCCGCGAACTGGCCGCGATGCGCATCACGATCGGCGAGCTCGCCACCCGGGACTTCCTGCGTTCGGAACTGCGGGGGTTGCTCGCGGAGCTGGAGGGGCCGGACGGTGACCGGGCGAAGGACCGGGAGCGGGAACGCGATCGGGAACGCCGAGAGCGCCGACGGCGGGAGAGCGAGCGTTCGTTACGTCCGCCGTGATGACCGGGCCGGTGCGGTGGGCTGGTGCGAACGGCGGCCGCGCGCCGCACCGGCGGGTGCCCGGGTGCCTACCGCACGGTACCGCGACAGAGCGTCAGCACCGCCATCGCGATCTCGACCCCGCGAGGCCCCAGCTCGTCCGCCCAGATCGCGATGATCTCGTTCTCCCGGGCGTGCTGGATGCGAGGCCCGCCCTCGGCCGAGCGCAGCGCCTGGATCTGCTGGGACAGGTCCCGCCGGGTTGCGACGAGATCACGCAGCTGAGCATCGATGTCATCGATGAGCTGTCGTCCCTCGTCGATCGAGGCGATGGCCGGCGCGGTGCTGGGGGCATCGACGACGTTCTCCACAAGTGGGCCTTTCGGTCGGAGGCCCGGCGCACCCCAGGCTGAGACGACCCGGAGGCGGACCGGGCCTGGGTCTGGCGCTTGTGCCGCGTGAGATCAGCGGCGGAGCGGGGACCGTGCCCGGTCCCCATAAAACAGCCGCAGCGACGTGCCGTGACCTGCGAGTCGGCGGCACGTGAATCGACTGCACTGCATGGCAAGAGCATGCCAGCCGCGTGCCGATTCGTCCAGGCGCCTGATCTCTTGGGTAGCCATCCACCCCGACTCTTGGGTAACCCCACCCCGACTGGTCCCTCACCTTGACTGATCCCTCACCTTGACGCGGGCGGCGACGCCGCCCGATCAGGCGTCCGGTAACCGAGGCGAGGCCGGTGAGACCATCGGATAATGGCGCAACTCGAGCTCACCGGCATGCCCCGCCGGCTTTTTTCCTGCACGCCGTCGCGGCTGGCCGCCTTCGAGGACTGCCCCCGCCGGTACCGGATGACGTATCTGGACCGGCCGCGGCCGCCCAAGGGGCCGCCCTGGGCGCACACCTCCTTCGGTGTCAGCGTGCACAACGCGCTGCGACGCTGGTGGGAGGAGCCGATCGAGCAACGGGCCCCGCAGCGGGCCGCGGCGCTGTTGCGGTTGCTGTGGGTCGACGAAGGTTTCCGGGACGGTGAGCAGTCGTACCGGTGGCGCGAGCGCGGCGCGCGGATGGCGCATGACTATGTCGCGCACCTCGATCCGGCGGCCGAGCCGCGCGGGGTCGAGCGCTCGGTCGCGGCCCGTACCGAGGCACTGGCCTTCTCCGGGCGGGTGGACCGTCTTGACGACCGAGACGGGGAGTTGATCGTCGTCGACTACAAGACCGGACGCCGGCCGATCACCGACGACGACGCGCGATCGTCCCCGGCGCTCGCGCTCTACGCCCTGGCCGCCGGGCGGATGCTGCGCCAACCATGCCGGCGGGTCGAGCTGCACCACGTGCCCAGTGGGCGGGTCGCGGCCGCCGAGCACACCGAGGCGAGCATCGCCCGGCACGTGCGGCGGGCGGAGTCGGTCGCGGCGGACGCCGTGCGCGCGACGGAGGCCCTGCGGGCGGGTGAGGATCCGCAACGGGCGTTCCCGCCGAGCCCCGGCCCCCTGTGCTCGTGGTGCGATTTCCGGAGCCACTGCCCCGAGGGGCAGGCGGCTGGCCCCGAACGCCAGCCCTGGGACGCCCTCGGCGACGAGGACGACGAGGGCTGAGGCGCCGGCATACCGGGCCGCCGGACACCGGGCCGGGAGAGGGGCCATCATGAAACGATGCCCGACCAGACCGCCGCGCCTGCCCGGCCGCGGGTCTCCGCGAAGGCCGCGACCTTCACCGAATCGGTGATCCGGGAGATGACCCGGCTCGCTCTCGCGCACGACGCCGTGAACCTCGCGCAGGGCTTCCCCGACTTCGCCTGCCCGCCGCAGCTCAAGGAGGCGGCCAAGGCCGCCATCGACGCGGACGTGAACCAGTACGCCATCACGTGGGGAGCCGCGGAGTTCCGCGCCGCCGTTGCCGCGAAGGTGGCCGAAACCTACCCGGGCTGGTCGGTTGACCCCGGCACCGAGATCTGCGTGACCTGCGGCTCCACCGAGGCGATGATCGCGACGATGCTCGCGCTGGTCGACCCCGGCGACGAAGTGATCATGTTCGAGCCGTTCTACGAGAACTACGGCCCGGATGCGATCCTCTCCGGCGCCCGGCCGAAGCTCGTCCGCCTGCATGCCCCGGACTGGACGATCGACGAGGCGGAGCTGCGTGCGGCGTTCTCCGACCGCACCCGCGCCATCGTGCTGAACACCCCGCACAACCCGACCGGCAAGGTGCTGCGCCGCGCCGAGCTGGACCTCGTCGCCGAGCTCTGCCAGCGCCACGACGCGCTCGTGTTCACCGACGAGATCTACGAGCACATCCACTACCTGGGCCCGGGCGGCCACATCCCGCCGGCCACCGTTCCCGGGTTAGAGGACCGCGCCGTCACCATCAACGCGCTGTCCAAGACCTACGCGGTGACCGGCTGGCGGGTCGGCTGGACGATCGCGCCCGCCGCCTACACCTCGGCGATCCGCAAGGTGCACGATTTCCTCACCGTCGGGGCGGCGGCACCGTTACAGGCCGGCGGGGTGGCGGCGATGAACCTGCCGGAGACGTACTACGTCGATCTCGCCCGGCAGTACCGGGAACGGCGGGACCTGCTCTGCGCGGCCCTCGCCCGGACCGGCTTCACCTTCCGGGAACCGGACGGGGCGTACTACGTGATGTGCGACACCCGCGCGCTCGACCCGGCCGGTGACGACGTGGCCTTCGCCCGCCGGCTGGTCACCGGGATCGGGGTCGCCACCGTTCCCGGCTCGTCGTTCTTCGCGGCCCCGGCGGATGGCCGCCACATCATCCGGTTCGGCTTCCCCAAGAAGCTCACGACCCTGGAGTCCGCGGCGGAGCGGCTTGCCCGTCTCACCCCGGCTACCCCGGGTTGAGGGTCGTCCCAGGCGGCTGGGGCATCGGGTAGCCGGCCTCGGCCGCCCGGGCATGCCCCGCGCGCAGCTCCCGGTCCAGCGCTGCCAGCTGACCGTGTGCCCCGCCGCGCAGCGATCGGCCGGCCAGTCGCGGGCGAGCGGCCATCTCATCGGGCGACGGCGGCGTGTACCGCCCGCGCAGGTATTCCCCGATCCACCGGGCCTGGGCAGCCGCGAGCTGCGCGGGACCCGCGACATGGAACAGCCAGGGAACCTCGAGATCGAAGACCTCGCCGAAACGGGCCGAGCCCGTCCCGGCCGGACCCAGCCGCGCCGCCGGGCCGGTGAGCACCACGGCCTCGAAAACGCCGCGTGGGTGGGCTTCGTCACCCGGGCGTGCCTCGTTACCCGGGTGGGGACCGCCGTGCACCTCAAAAGGCGGACCGTGCGTGGCGGCTCCGACCAGGCGTAACGTATTAAGAGTAACGGCGACGACACTGTCAGTCAGACCGTGCGTGGCGAGTTCGGCGAGGGACGGCGGCGGCGTGGGGCCGTCGGAGAACGCGGTGACGGTCAGCCCACCGTCGGCGAGTGTGATCGTCGCGGCGGTTCCGGCGGCATTGAGACCGAGGACGGCGACACGGGGAAGACCTGGCACGTCGGGGGACTCTAGCGGCGCGGTGATGGATCCCGCGCACTACGGTTGAAGACATGAGTGTTGTTAAGATCAACGTATTGACCGTGCCCGCGGAGCTGCGAGACACCCTGGAGAAGCGGTTCGCCGGCCGCGCCGGCATGGTGGAGCAGGCCGACGGGTTCGAATGGTTCGAGCTGCTGCGCCCGATCGAGGGCACGGACACCTACCTCGTCTACACCCGTTGGCGTAGCGAGGAGGACTTCCAGAAGTGGCAGTCCTCGCAGGCGTTCGGCGAGGGCCACCGGCAGGCTGCGGCTGGTCAGGGCGCTCCCGCGGGCCACGGGGCCCCGGCGGGGGGGCAGGGTGCCCCCGCGGCCACCGCGGCCACGCTGTGGTCGTTCGAGGTGGTGCAGACTGCCGCCCCCGCCTCGCGCTGACCCGCGCCCGGCGGCGCACACCGGATGAGACGAGCGGTACGCCCGGATCTACCGGTGTTGCGGATGGTTGGTCGGTGCCCGACTTAGGGTGATTGCGGAGTGGCCTCGGGGGCGCGTCGAGATTTTCGCCCGTCAAGTGTTGTGACGGATCGGCCACGCCCCCACACTGATCGGTGTGGCCCGAGTACTCGCTGTTGCGAATCAGAAGGGCGGCGTTGCCAAGACGACCTCCGTGTCGAGTCTCGGTGCCGCGCTGTGCGAGCTGGACCGTCGGGTCCTGCTGGTCGATCTCGACCCACAGGCATGTCTGACCTTTTCGCTCGGGCTGGATCCGGATGCCCTCGAACTGTCGGTGCACGACGTCCTGCTGGGACGGTTGTCCGCCGGCATCATCATCACCAGGACACCGGACGGCACCGATCTGCTGCCCGCGACCATCGAGCTGGCGGGTTGTGAGGCGGTGCTGCTGTCACGCACCGGGCGGGAGCACGCGCTGCGGCTCGCCCTCGCCGAGATTGTCGACGAGTATGACTTCATCCTCATCGACTGCCCGCCCTCCCTGGGCGTGCTCACCATCAACGGGTTGACGGCGGCGGACGAGGTCATCGTGCCGCTGCAGTGCGAGACGTTGTCCCACCGCGGCGTGGGCCAGCTGTTGGACACGGTGCACGACGTGCAGCGGCTGACCAATCCCGGCCTGCGGGTCCGCGGCGTGCTGCCGACCCTGTTCGACGGTCGCACGGCGCACTGCCGGGCGGTGCTCGCCGACGTCTCCGCCCGGTACGACATCGCGGTGCTGGCGCCGCCGGTAGCCCGCTCGGTGCGCTTCGCCGAGGCGCCGGGAACGGGGCGGTCCATCCTGACGACCGCACGGCGCTCCAAGGGGGCCGAGGCCTACCGGTCGCATGCCCGGGCCATCGCCGGGGTCGCGGGGGTGGGCACGGCCGCCGGCATCGCTGACATCGCTGACATCGCCGGCATCGCTGACCCTGCCGGGACCGCGGTTGGGCAGGCCGCCGAAACCGTTGACGGCCCGGGGACCACCTCGCCCGGTCGGCGGCAACGCCCTCGGGAGGGGGACGGCCGGCCCGTGGGCATGCGGGACCATTCCCGCCCACCGGCGCAGGTCGGCGAACCGGCCTGCGCCGGAGAGGTGCGGGTGTGAGCCGACGGTGAACGAGCTCGGGTGGACACCCGGCCGGGTGCCGGGCGGGACGCAGGCGCCGGGACAGGCGCAGGACCGGGCGCAGGACCGGGCGACGGCCGGGTTCGACCGGCTGCGTCCGCGTGGCACCCGACCTCCCGTGATCACTCCGGTCCGCGCGAGATCGACGGTGGGTCGGGACGCGCATGGAAAGCGTGCGTTGTACAGCGGCGTTCGCCCCGTGACACCGCCGAACACCAGCCTGACCGTCAGCTGCTCCCGATGCGGGCAGACCAGCTCCCTCGGCGCCTGGCACGCGCTGCGCGTCCTGACGCCGAGCGTCCATCTACCGCTGGTCCGACTCCGGCATCCCTCGTTGGTGCGCTGTCCCTCGTGCCGGCGGCTGAGCTGGGTCCGGTTGGGTCTGCATTTTCGGCCCGCGGGCTGACGACACCCGCGGGCCGGCGACACCCGCGGGTACGCGGGGCCGCCGGGGTGTCAGGCCGACTCGGCTCGAGGCGGCGCGTCGGCGGCGGCCTCGGTACCGTCGCCGGCCTCCCGCATCGTGCCCGTGCCGCGGCCACGGTTGCCCCGACGCCGGTGCCGGCGTCGGGGCGACTCCTCGGCCTCGACGCCCGTCTCCGAGGCCAGGGCGGAGACGACGCGGGCGGTGTCGGTGTCGGTGTCCGTGTCGGTGTCGGTGAGCGGGGCGGTCCCGGTGAACTCGACCAGCCCGGTCTGCCCGGCACCGTCCACCACGGGTGGGCCGGCCTTCCGGCCGTCCTCGTCGACCGGGTCCGCCGGGTCCGCGGCGATGGCCAGCCCCGAGGCCGCGGCCGCCGCACCACCGCCGCGGGTGCGCCGACGGGCGCGAGTCCGGGTCGGCACCGCCGCCGGCTCGGAACGGTCCTGGTCACGCCCGGTCCGCGAGCCGCGGCGCCCGCCGCGGCCGGACTCCCCGAGATCCTCGATGTCCTCGGCCGCGAGCCCGGCGCGGGTCCGCGCCGCGTGCGGCAGGGTGCCCTTCGCGCCCGCCGGGATGCCGAGCGCCTCGTACAGGTGGGGAGAGGTGGAATAGGTCTCCACCGGACCGTCGAACGGCAGGGCGAGTGCCTTGTTGACGAGTGTCCACCGCGGCAGGTCGTCCCAGTCGACGAAGGTGATGGCCACCCCGCTCTCGCCCGCCCGACCGGTGCGGCCGATGCGGTGCAGGTAGACGTTCTCGTCTTCGGGGCACTGGTAGTTGACCACGTGGGTGACACCGTTGATGTCGATGCCCCGCGCGGCCACGTCGGTGGCGACCAGGACGTCGATCTTGCCGGAGCGGAAGGCGCGCAGCGCCTGCTCGCGCTGGCCTTGGCCCAGGTCGCCGTGCACCGCCGCGGCCGCGAAACCGCGCTTGGCGAGGTCCTCGGCGACCTTGTCCGCGGTGCGCCGGGTCCGCACGAACACCATGGCGAGCCCCCGGCCGCCGGCCTGCAGGACCCGGGCCAGCACCTCCATCTTGTCCAGCGCGTGGGCGCGGAAGACGTGCTGACGGGTGGTCGGGACCGTGCGCCCCTCATCCGGCTGTTCCGCGCGGACGTGCACGGGCCGCTTCATGAACCGCCGGGCCAGGGAGATGACCGGGCCGGGCATGGTCGCGGAGAACAGCATCGTCTGCCGCTCGGTCGGCAGCTGCGACATGATGCGCTCGACGTCCGGCAGAAAGCCGAGGTCGAGCATCTCGTCGGCCTCGTCGAGCACCAGGGTGCCGACGCCGGCCAGGTCGAGCACGTGCTGGCGGGCGAGGTCCAGCAGGCGGCCGGGCGTGCCGACGACGATGTCGACGCCGGCGCGCAGCGCGGACAACTGCGGCTCGTAGGCACGCCCGCCGTAGACGGACAGCACCCGCAGGCCACGGCGGGCGCTGGCGCGGGTGACGTCCGCGGTCACCTGGACGCACAGCTCACGGGTGGGCACCACGACGAGGGCCTGTGGACGGCCGTCGGCACCCTCCTCGGCCGCCAGCACCGTCTGTACCACCGGGATGCCGAACGCGAGGGTCTTGCCGGTGCCGGTGCGGGCCTGCCCGATGATGTCGTTGCGGGCCAGGGCGAGTGGGAGCGTCAGCTCCTGGATGGGGAAAGCGTGCACGATGCCCGCTTCGGTCAGCGCCGAGACGGTCTCGGCGCGCACGCCGAGCTCCGCGAAGGTCGGCGCCGCCGGGGACCCGGGGGTGGAGGGGGCGGTTTGTGGCTCGTAGGGAGTTAGATCATCCGTGGGTACTTCAGCTGTGACGGACAGCGGGACGCTCCTGGTCTTCTCTGAGCGGTGTCTACGCTGAACCCGCTCGCGGTGAGCCGCGCGGCGCCCGCGACCCGAAAATCATGTGCCCCGGTGCCCTCGATGGCAACTCTGGATGCACAGGTGACGAGGCGACGCCTGCTACACGGCGGCCGAGGTGACATAACGATCCCTGGCTACTCCCCAGTATAGCCGGTGTAACCCCGGGTGGGGGCTCCTTAGCAGGAGTGTTTGCCGACAGCGACTGCGGCGGGTGTCAGAATCGCGCCTGTGGCACAGACGACACGGACTCCGGCCGGCCCGGCGACACCCATCGCCATCACCACCCCCGGTCAGGTAGGTGACTTTGACAATCGGGTGCCCCCGTCCCCGGATGCCGGACCCGCGCCGACCGTGGATCAGGCGACCGTGGATCTACTGGGCCTGCTCGCCTACGGCGAGCTGACCGCCTTCGAGCGCATGGCCACCGACGCGCGGATGTCACCGACTGTTGCCGACAAGATCGCCCTGGCGAAGATGGCCGCCGCCGAGTTCGCCCATTTCCAGGCCATCAGCGACGAGCTGGACCGGCTCGGCGTCGACCGGGAGCTCGCGATGGCCCCGTTCATCGCGCCACTGACCGCCTTCCACAACTCGACCGCTCCGGCCGACTGGCTGGAGAGCCTCGTGAAGGCCTACGTGGGGGACAACATCGCGGCGGACTTCTATCGCGAGATCGCGGCGCGGCTTCCGTCACCGTCGCGCGAACTGGTTCTGAAGGTGCTCGACGACACCGGGCACGCAGCCTTCGCGGTCGAGCGGGTACGCGCGGCGATCAGCGCCAACCCGACGGTGGCCGGGCGGCTGGCGCTGTGGGCCCGTCGGCTCGTCGGTGAGGCGCTCACGCAGGCCCAGCGGGTCGGAGTCGATCGCGACGCGCTCACCGGGCTGTTGGTCGGGGTCGGCGACCTGGAGGCGCTGGCGGCGATCTTCAACCGCATCATGGCGGCGCATGGCCGGCGGATGGCGTCGCTGGGCCTGTCCGCCTGATCCGGGCCCGCCGACCGGCGCGGCGACGCCGGTCGGCTCCCCGGTGGGCCGGCCGCCGGCCCGCTGCCGGTGGTCGGCCGGGACCTAGACGGCGCCGAAGCCCACCCGTCGGGTCGTGGTCGCGGCGATCTCCACGTAGGCCAGCGACGCGATCGGCACTATCACCTGCCGGCCCTTGTCGTCGACGAGGGTCAGCACCCCGTTGTCGGCCTTGACCGCCTCATTCACCAGCGCGGCGACAGCCTCCGGGGACTGGCTGCTCTCCAGCACCAGCTCCCGACTGACCTGCCGGACGCCGATCTTGACCTCCACCCGATGACCTCCGCCTTCGTCGGACCTACCGCCGGCGGACGAGAGCCGCCGATCTTGAATCACCGCCCACACTATGGCTTCCGGGACTTCTCCACCGCGGCAGGGGCGGCGTGTTCGCTCCGGGCACACCCGCTCACCCGACAAACGCTCGCCCGGTACACCCGGTACACCCGGTACACCGGACGACGTCAGCCGGCGGGGGGCACCTCCTCGTGCGGCTCCGTGTTCGTGCGCGTGGCATCCCGGTGCTCCTGGCGGGGGTAGCCGCCGATGCCGCGCCAGGCCAGCTCCACCATCGACTCGATGGCCCGTTCCTTTTCCACGGTGGCACCGCGGACCAGCCACCAGCGCGACGCCGTCTCGGCCAGCCCGACCAGCCCGACCGCGAGCAGGTCGGCCTCGTCCTGGGGCAGCCCGGTGTCGGCGACGATCGTCGCGGCGATGGCCCGCACGCACTGGGCGAAGGCGGTCTCGATGCGCTGACGGACCGCGGGCTCGTTGCGCAGGTCCGACTCCAGCACGAGCTGGTGCGCCCCAGAGGGGTCGTTGACGAAGTCGAAGTACGCTCGGATGGACCGGGCGATGCGCGCGTGGTTGTCCGAGGTGGAGGCGAGCGCGTCCTGGACGCTCGTCACCAGCTGGGTGGCGTGCTCGTCGAGCAGCGCGAGATAGAGCTCGAGCTTGCCGGGGAAGTGCTGGTACAGCACCGGTTTGCTGACGCCGGCCCGCTCAGCGATCTCGTCCATCGCCGCCGCGTGGTAGCCCTGGGCGACGAAGACCTCGCGGGCGGCTCCCAGAAGCTGGAAGCGGCGCGCGGTGCGGGGGAGCCGGGGAGCCCTGCCCGGTCGTGTGTCGGGCGGGGCTGGCTCGGCGGTCACCGGCGCACCTCCTGGCTGATGGCGCACCTCCTGGTTGATGCGGTCAACAGTACCCGCGGGGTCCGACCGGCCGGCGTTCGTCGAAACGGAACCAGCCGGCCTGCCCGTCGCTCGCGCGGGGTGGCGCCGGGTCAGCGGTAGTCGGGTCAGCGGTAGTCGTCGTCAGCGGTAGTCGTCGTCCTCGTCGGTCTCGACCACGATGCTCTGCTCGACGACGTCGTACTCGTCGGCCTCGACGGGTGGTGCCGAAGGTAGCCAGCGCGGCGCCGGGTCGGCCGGACGTATCTCCCGGGCCTGCTCGACGGCGTCGGCGTCGGGCGCCTCGATCGGGAGATCGGATGCCGGAAGGTCGGTGGGTGCTCCCATGGGGACGTCCTCCTGCGCTCGTCGTTACGGCGACCCGCTGGGGTGGGCGCCGGAAAATGGACGATCCGAACCTGTCCAGGGTCCGGATCGCGATGTGCCCGGAACGGGTGGTCCTCACGCGCCATCGGCCGGGCCGGCCTCGTCACGGACGTGGCGGTGGTGTCCGTCACTCATCCCACTCCCGGCTCCCGCGCCGTTCCCGGCTCCGTGCCCCGCTCGCACCAGGCTTCCCGTCCTGGGTACGTTCCGCCCTCCTGCACATATATCCCCCGCCGGCCATCGGTGTTCTCCGGCGTGTCTCCAGGGTGGCTGGTGCCCTGGAGATTTTCGCCTGCTGATAGGTTCAAGCTTTTCGCCTGTCTGGCTTACTCGTGGGCCTCCGGTGGGACACCATAGGGGTACGTGACGTGAGGGGCGAACATGCGTGCGACCTGGAAGGGCGTGATCTCCTTCGGCCTGGTGTCCATCCCGGTGAGGCTCTACTCGGCGACCCAGGAACGGGATGTCGCGTTTCACCAGGTTAGACGGTCGGATGGGTCTCGTATCCGATACCGGAGAGTGGCGGAGGCCGACGGGGACGAGGTCAACTACGCCGACATTGCCAAGGGCTACGAGCTGCCGGACGGGGAGACCGTCGTACTCACCGACGAGGACTTCGCGAATCTCCCGCTGTCCACCTCCCGGGCGATCGACGTGCTGGAGTTCGTCCCGTTGGAGCAGGTCGACCCGATCTACTTCGCGAAGAGCTACTACGTCGAGCCCGACCGCACCGGCGCCAAACCCTACGTTCTCCTTCGCGACGCGCTGGCCGCCTCGGGCCGTGTCGCGCTGGTGAAGATAGCCCTGCGGCAACGCGAGCAGCTCGCGACGCTCCGGGTGCGTGGCGGCGTCTTCGTCCTGGAGACCATGGTCTGGCCGGACGAGGTGCGGCAACCGGACTTTCCGTTCCTCGAGGAGGACATCGCGGTGCGCCCGCAGGAGCTGTCGGTGGCCGCCTCGCTCATCCACACCCTGGCAGCCGACTTCGACCCCACCAGGTACACCGACAACTACCGTGAGGCCCTGCAGGCCGTGATCGACGCGAAGGTCGCCGGTCGCGAGGTTGTGGCCTCGCCGGGCGGGCTGGCCGGCGAGCCGGTCGGCGACCTCATGGCGGCGCTGCGCGCGAGCATCGCCGCCGCCCGCGCCGGACGGCCCGGCGAAGCGGCCGTGGCTGGTGGTGCGGCCGTGGCGGCTGGTGGTGCGGCCATAGCAGGTGGTGACGCGGGGCCCGCGGCGGCCGGGGTCACCGGCAGGGTGCCCGACGACAAGGGGCCCGACGACAGGGTGCCCGACGACAGGGTGCCCGACGGCCAGGCGTCCGGTGACGAGGGGTCCGACGAGGCGTCCGGTGACGAGGCGTCCGATGGGCGGCGGGGCGGCCGTACCTCTTCGGTCAAGGGTGCCTCGTCGGCCCCGGGCACGAGGTCGACCGCCCGGAAGACGCCGTCCTCGACGAAGAGCACCGCGAAGACGAACGCCACGAAGACGCCGCCCGCCAAGACCTCCGCGGCCAAGACCACCTCCTCGAGGACGGCCTCAAGGACGCCGACCTCGAAGACGCCCCCGACGCGGCGATCCGCCTGAGGACCTGAGGAGCGGTCCCCGTGCGACCTGAGGAGCGGCCCCGGCGCGGGAGCCGGGGGCAGGTGGCGGCGGGGAACAGGTCCGTTAGATGCCGTGGGGCTGGTTGCCGTGGGGCCGGTGGGTACCGGGCGGTCAGCGGCGGAAGGCGTCCTTCGCCTTCTCCCCGGCGTTCTTGAGGTCGGCGACGCCGCGTTCTCCCCGGCCCTCCGCCTGCAGGTCCCGGTTCTCGGTGGCCTTGCCGGCCTGTTCCTTGGTCCGCCCGCGGAGCTCCTGCACCTTGTTCCTGACCTTGTCAGTGAAGGACACTGCACTCAACTCCTCACTGTATGTGCGGCGGTTCGGAAGAGGTCTACCCGTGGCGGCCGCGGGAACACTCCGGGGATGCCGTGCGCTGCACTGAAGGGCTGACCGTCGCGATGCCCGACATGCACCCGTGATGAGGGACCTCCCGGCGGATGGCCTAAATCCGGCGAGGCCGCGTCGCGCTGTGGCATCGTCGAAGGACGACACCGAACGCGAGGAGCAAGCGTGTCCCCTCCGCCCCTGGTCAACCCCGCCGAGGGGCTGACCGTCGATGAGATCCGCCGGTACTCTCGACATCTGATCATTCCGGATGTCGCCGTGGACGGCCAGAAGCGGCTGAAGAACGCCAGGGTGCTGGCGGTCGGTGCCGGTGGCCTCGGCTCGCCGACGCTGATGTACCTGGCCGCCGCCGGCGTCGGGACGCTGGGCATCGTCGAGTTCGACACCGTCGACGAGTCGAACCTGCAGCGTCAGATCATCCACGGCCAGTCCGACGTCGGCCGCTCGAAGGCGGAGTCGGCCCGCGACTCGGTTCGCAACATCAACCCGTACGTGAACGTCGTCCTGCACGAGACCCGGCTGGACGCCTCCAACGTCATGGAGATCTTCAGCGGGTACGACCTCATCGTCGACGGCACGGACAACTTTGCCACCCGCTACCTGGTCAACGACGCCGCGGTGCTGCTCGGCAAGCCCTACGTCTGGGGTTCGATCTACCGCTTCGACGGCCAGGCCAGCGTCTTCTGGGCCAAGCACGGACCGTGCTACCGCTGCCTCTACCCGGAGCCGCCGCCTCCCGGCATGGTCCCCTCCTGCGCCGAGGGCGGGGTGCTGGGTGTGCTGTGCGCCTCCATCGCCTCCATCCAGACCACCGAGGCCATCAAGGTGCTGACCGGGATCGGCGATCCGCTGGTCGGTCGGCTGATGGTGTATGACGCCCTGGAGATGACCTATCGGTCGATCAAGGTTCGCAAGGACCCGGAGTGCCCGTTGTGCGGGAAGAATCCGTCGATCACCGAGCTGATCGACTACGAGGCGTTCTGTGGGGCGGTCTCGGAGGAGGCGCAGTTGGCCGCCGCCGGCTCGACGATCACCGCGGGCGAGCTCAAGAGCTGGCTGGACGCCGACGAGCCGATCGAGCTCGTCGACGTCCGTGAGCCGGCCGAGTGGGAGATCGTCCGGATCCCCGGCGCGCGCCTGATCCCCAAGGGGGACCTGCCCGCGCACCTCTCCGAACTGCCGCAGGACCGTCGGGTGGTCGTCTACTGCAAATCCGGGGTGCGCTCGGCCGACGCGCTCGCCACGCTGAAGGGCGCCGGCTTCTCCTCGGCCGTGCACGTCCAGGGTGGCGTGACCGCGTGGGCGACCCAGGTCGACAAGTCGCTGCCGGTCTACTGAGCGCCGGACGAGCCACGGAGCCTGGACGAGCCACGGGGAGCCTGGATGAGCGGGCCCGGCGTGACGCGCCGCCGGCGAGCCTCTCCGCCGGGCTCGGTACCCGGATCTCGCTCGGCGGCGCGCCGGGTCCGCACGCCCTCGAGGTGCTGGACGCGGTGGCGCGCATCCCGCCGGGCAAGGTGATGACCTACGGCGACGTGGCCGAGTACGTCGGCGCCGGGTCGGGGCGCACGGTCGGAGCCGTGCTGTCCCGATTCGGCGACGAGGTGCCCTGGCACCGGGTGATCCGGGCGACCGGGGAACCGAACCCGGCCGCACCGGTCGAGGCCCTGCGCCGGCTCGTCGCCGACCGGACGCCGCTGCGCCCCGGAGGCGACCGGGTCGATCTCGCCGCGGCCCGGTGGGACGGTTCTCCGGCCTGACCGCCCGCGGGCCCGGTCAGCGGGCGGCCATGCCGCCGTCGGCCAGATAGACGCTGCCCGTGACCAGGGAGGCCCGGTCGGACAGCAGGAAGACGACGACCTCGGCCACCTCGTCGACCGTGCCCAGTCGGTTGATCGGCGAGAACAGCGCGGCTCCGCGCCGCGGCCGGCCGTTGGCGTGCAGCAGCGGGGTGTCCACGAAGCCCGGCGCCACCGCGTTCACCCGGATGCCGCGGGTGGCGTAGTCCAGGGCGGCCGTCTTGGTCAGCCCGATGACCCCGTGCTTCGCGGCGACGTAGGGCGCCGACCCGGCGAACCCGACCACCCCGAGCACCGAGGCCATGTTGACGATCGAGCCTCCGCCGTTGCGCAGCATCGCCGTGATCTCGGCCCGCATGCTGTAGAAGACGCCGGAGAGGTTGACGTCCAGCACCCGCTGCCAGTCCTGCGCCGGGGTGGTCTCCACCGGCTCGCGCCCCGCGCTCACTCCCGCGTTGTTCACTGCCAGGTCCAGCCGTCCGAAGGTGCCGACGGTGACCTGGATGGCGCGTTCGAGCGAGTCGGGGTCGGTGACGTCCGTCTCCAGGGCGAGCGCCTCCCCGCCACCGTCCTCGATCGTCGCCACCACCTCCTTGACAGCGCGCGCGTCGAGGTCGGTGGCGACGACCCGGGCGCCCGCTCTCGCCAGTCGGCGGGCGCAGGCGGCGCCGATGCCGGATCCCGCCCCGGTCAGGAGCGCGACCTTGTCGCTGCACTCGGTCATGACTGAGGACACTGCCACGTCCTGACGCGCACGCGTGAGAGGTCCCCCGAGTGTCCCGGT